>NZ_JACJEB010000019.1:0-83479 GCF_014163845.1 Shewanella sp. SR43-4
TCGCCGTAAGACGCTAGGTCGTTGGCTTGGGGTGCGTATTCTACGCTTTCCCGTGTCGGCGTCAAGTGTTTTTTCAAACTTTCTTTTCGCCTTGAATCCAGTGTTTTGAAGCACTTAATTCAACCTAACTCGGCAACCGCTTTCGCTGTCTGCCGTGTCAGTGGATGCGCATTATAGGCACCACAAGATTTTGTGCAAGGCCTTTTTTGAGGTTATTTGTTATTTTTGGCTTGTTTGCGGATAATTTAGCCTGACCAGCTAGTTTTTAAGCATTATACTGTCATAAACCATGAATATATAAGGATTGTTATGTCTACTAATGTAAGAACTTACCAAGGAATTCACCCCAATTTGGCTGATAACGTCTATGTTGATGAGTCTGCGGTACTTGTGGGCGATATAAAACTAGACCATGACGCAAGTGTTTGGCCATTAGTTGCCGCCCGTGGTGATGTGAATAAAATCCGCATTGGTAAACGCAGTAATGTTCAAGATGGCAGTATATTGCATGTCACGCGTAAATCGCCTTCTAACCCTGAAGGAAATCCCTTGATTATCGGTGACGATGTGACTATTGGTCATAAGGCAATGTTGCATGGCTGCAAGATTGGTCATCGTGTATTAATAGGAATGGGTGCGATCTTACTTGATGGGGCCATAGTAGAAGATGACGTGA
Organism: Shewanella sp. SR43-4; assembly: GCF_014163845.1. Taxonomy (NCBI): domain Bacteria; kingdom Pseudomonadati; phylum Pseudomonadota; class Gammaproteobacteria; order Alteromonadales; family Shewanellaceae; genus Shewanella; species Shewanella sp. SR43-4. The sequence continues at coordinate 677 of NZ_JACJEB010000019.1, forward strand.
TTGTTGGAGCGGGTTCATTAGTACCACCCAATAAAGTTTTGCAGAGTGGTTATTTGTATGTTGGCAGTCCTTGTAAACAAGTTCGTCCTTTAACTGACGCAGAACGTGCCTTCTTGCCAATATCTGCAGATAACTATGTTCGTTTAAAAAATGAATACTTAGTGGATTTACAGCAATAGAGAAACCCATGTAAGCGATATAGATCTGTATGAAGTTGGTCTATATCGTTTTAAGTTTTGTCTAAATGAGTTATTCAACACATTTATATTATTGGCTTAGCCACTATAGTGATGAACAAGATAGAGAGTTATTAACACATACAGTATGATTTATACTGCCATTATCGTACGAATGCTGATCACTAGGGTTAAATTAGTAGAGGCGACGACTTAACTTGATATAAAACCGACACGATGTTTAATCGTTAAGTCGTTTTAGCTATTTATAACCCAGGATGTTTGAAGTGAATACCAGAGGTCTGATTAATAATAAACACATCGCCTATGTCGATTTTACCAGTCACCTACTGTTGCTTGCAGTACCTTTATCGCTATTTATTATTATCTTCACATTCGCCATACCTAATAATTCGTTCTTTTATCTATCTCTATTCCTTGTTTGTGGTGTTTACACACTGAGTTATGGCATCGCTTATCACATTCATAAACAGAATATTTTGCGGCTTTGGCAGCATTTAGAGCAAGTTATCCATATTAACGACACTACTTATGAGTTAGTTAATTTATCGAGCCAATACAATTCTGAAAATGCCTTCTTAGACGCCCTACTACAAAAAGCGGTTATTGCTATAGATGATGCCGAAATGGGCAGTATGATTTTGGTTGATAAGAACACCAGTAGATTACAATTTGAATCGGTTGTGGGTTTAGATTTAGAGGCTTTGCGAAAAATAAATTTTACTTTAGAGGAAACCTTTCAATTTCGAAGCACGAATGGGCGCTGTGATAAAGCCGTTGTGATTAACAATATGAAAAACATTAATGCTAAAAGTACTCTCACTAGCGATGATCAACATGCACTCTTACATGCTTCAACAAAGCCGATTTGCTCAACCTTATCGAGCCCTATACGCATTGACGGTAAACTTTATGGAATGATGAATTTAGACAGTAGCAAGATGGAAGCCTTTGGTGATTATGATATAAATCTGGTTAATATTCTTACATCAGAAGCAGCTAACGCAATTTCACTGTATCAGAAGTCTAAAAAAATCGAAATCATGGCAGATTATGATGGACTAACTGAGCTATATAACCGGAAGAAATTTGATAGCGCGATTTTACAATGGCAACATGAGCCAGACTTAGCCAGCTACATTATTATTTTAGATATGGATAATTTAAAGCCGCTAAATGACCAACATGGACATCAGGCGGGTGACAATGCATTAAAAGCCTTTGCGCAATCATTAAAAAAGCTATGGCACTCTGAATTTTTGCTTGCTCGTTATGGTGGCGATGAATTTGTTGCATTATGCCGTGGCCCTATAGAAACCATCGAAAAACAAATCAGCCAACTGCAACAAGACTTAGCGGCTTTATCGCCGGGAATTCACTTTAGTTTCGGGATTGCGCAATATGTTCAAGATTGGGCAAGCGCCTTTAAGCAAGCGGATAACAATATGTACATCCAGAAAGGTCTCAAAAAAAGGCCGGCTGCGGAAGATTGCGCAACTAACAAGATAAATCATACTCATTAGGCACATCAACACACCACTATAATCTCACCGCTGTCGTTAAAAGCTTCTTGTTCAATAAGACTTTCCGCTTTGTCTTCTAAATCAAAACGGCATTGCTCAAATAAACCGGCGGCATTATGTTGACTTACGTCTTGATGATCACAGAGCTTGCTGATAATACCGAAGCTAGCAAAACAGTTAATATTCATGCCCTGCAGCTGCGCAATGAACCTTACTTGATTCGTTTCAATAAACAGCTGATCGGAAAAAATTACGCTTTGATTCATTAATCCGCTACCTTTTGCATCATTGATTCTCGTAGTTGTCGCATAACTGAAGCGGTTTCTGGAACGACACCACGCCATAGGCTAAAACTCTTTGCAGCTTGGCCGACTAACATACCTAAACCATCAGCCGTTTTGTGGGCATGTAGATCTTGAGCCCACTGGTTAAATACAGTGGTTTGGCGGCTATAAGTCATGTCATAACAATCAGTGGTTTCATCAACAATAACACTCGGAAGAGCAATTAACTGCCCCGATAAACCGGCTGAAGTTGAATTAATCACTAAATCAAATGGAGATTTGAGGTCATCGATGGGTTTAGCAAAAAAATTACCGTATTCATTAAATAAACTTTGAAGCTGCACTGCTTTTTCGTGGGTCCGGTTACAAATAACGAGCTGAGCCACATTGTGCTGTAAAATAGGTAAAATGCAGCCTCTTGCCGCGCCACCAGCACCCACCAGTAACACTCGTTTACCTTTTAAGGAGCCAAACAGCATTTCGAGGTCATTAACCAAACCAATGCCGTCAGTATTATCACCACCAATTCTGCCATCGGGCAAATTAAACAAGGTATTGACTGCGCCCGCGAGTTTAGCCATCTCACTGAGCTCGTCGCACATGGCAAACGCCTGCTCTTTAAAAGGCGCAGTAACATTGGCACCTTTTCCACCATCGGCAAAGAATGCCGTTAACCAAGAGTCAAATTGATCGACCGGTGCGAGAATAGCTTCATAGCTTAAGTCTTGCTGAGTTTGCTTGGCAAACTCAGTATGTATAAATGGTGACTTACTTTGGGCTATTGGGTTACCAAATACAGCATACTTATCTGTCATTCGCTTTTTCTCTTCATTAACGATTTAGGGAAACGTCCCACGTAAATCGTGAGATGTTATCGGCTATAGGCTTCAGGCATTGCCGTTTTATGCAAATAGCGGTCACGAAGCTTGTCTTGACGACTGTCTGTGCTTTGCTCCTCTCCTGCAATCCACATCTTTTGCACCTTACTGCTAAACTCGAACGGATCGCCGCTCCATAACACTAAATCTGCAGACTTGCCGACCGCAATCCGCCCAGAGTCTAAATGAAAAATATCAGCCACATTTGCCGTCACAGCAGCAAGGGCATCATCATAATTCATCCCGTTAGCAACCGCATTACCAGCACTAAAACGTAGTGCGTAAATACCATGACTATCACCAGGTAATGCAATGGCTACTTTGACACCCGCGTTTGATAGTTTACCTGCATTCTCGAGTGAATTATGCAATGCATCGAAACTTTCTGGTAAGTTACGCATGCTATCAATAACCACAGGTATGTTTGCTTGCGCTAGCTTATCAGCCATTAATACAGCATCTGCAGCATTGACCAGGATAAGATCTATGCCTAAGTCTTGTTTAAGTTTAATTAAATGCAAAATATCGCTGGCACGGTCGACGTCGATAATTAATGGTTTTTCACCCGCGAGTACTGCGTGAATAATCTCATCTTCACGACTTGGCACTTCGCTATCATCTTCAGCTGTTTTTTTCGTTTTACTCTTTTTGACTTGCGCTTTTTTAGCATCTTCAAGTTTATGGATCAATTGCTGCATTCCTGCTGCACGAGAGCCTTCTTCTTTAGCACCTAATGCAACAACTAATCCGGTGTTAGCGGCCAGTATACTGTCCCAATCACCACTTAAGTCTACGGTAAATGTTTGTCCTGCAAAAATGCCTTCGCCACCGCCTGATGACACTACATTACGAGTTATCCCGCCTTTGCGAGCAAATGGCACTGAAGATGCCTTGGGGTTGTAAGCTAAACTAGGATCGAAAACAACATCGGCTTCTTTTTCGTAAGCATCACGTGAAGATGCTACCGCACCAATTTCCACTAAGCCCAAATCATTCATGCTAGCAATAAAACCAGGTGTTAAAATTGCACCCTTGGCATCGATAATGGTGTCAGCAGTCGGTAATAGAGGATTAATAGCCACAATTTTACCGTCTTCAATCACAACCGAAGCATCTTTTAATACACCTTGTTCGGTGGCGGTATGCATGGTGGCATGAATAATGGCAATAGTTTCAGCCTTAACAGCGCTAGTCACTAAAGCAAGACTCATTGATAAACTCAAAGCAAGCGCAGATTTGTTAAATAATGTCATTGTCTTGCTCCTTATTCCTGACCTAACATAAAGTCACTTTGTGCCTGATAGGCAGGGTCTTGGCGGTCATACACTTTTGCACCATCAATAAATACCTGTTCAGCTTGAGCGTATACGCTAAACGGATTGGTATTCCATACAACCACATCTGCATTTTTACCCTTTTCGAGTGAACCAGTCTTATCGCTAATACCCAATGATTTTGCTGCGTTAGCAGTAATCCAGCCAATCACGTGCTCAGCTTTTAAGTTAAAGCCGTTAGCATTTGCGTTATGCATGATTTTTGCTGTTTCTTGATTAAGACGCTGTATGGTTACGCCAGAGTCTGAGTGCACGACAGCACAAGAGTTTTTAACCGCATCGACCATAGCAACATTTTCAAGCACCATGTCGTATGCTTCGAGTTTAAAGCCCCACCAATCTGGCCACATAGCAGCACAATTACCATTCTCAGCAAGTAAATCGGCAATTTTATAAGCTTCTACAGCATGATGGAATGTACCGGCGTGATAACCGAACTCCTTACCTAGGTCGATCATCATTGCCATTTCTTCAGCTTTGTAACAATGGTTGTGAATTAAAATATCACCTTCAAGCACACCTTTTAGAGTGTCTTTCATTAAGTCGCGCTCTGGTGCTACAGGGTTCTTACCTGCGGCATAGTCAGCATCATATTTATCCCAAGCACGTTTGTATTCTGTTGCTTGAATAAACGCTGTACGGTACCCCGCCATATTACCCATACGAGTCATAGGTAATTCGTTACGGCTACCATATAAAGATTTAGGATTTTCACCACAGGCCATTTTCAATCCATAAGGCGCGGCTGGAAACTTCATCGCTTGCATGGTTGTCGCGGGAACATTTTTGAGTGTCACCCCACGGCCCCCAATTAGGTTAGCCGAACCCGGTAAAATTTGTAGCGTAGTGATACCACCTTCTCGGGCACGATTAAACCCAGGGTCTTGTGGCCATACACTATGCTCTGCCCATACCTCAGCGGTTACTGGGTTGGTCATTTCGTTGCCATCATTGTGTGACTCAGCATTCGGGCTTGGATACACGCCTAAATGTGAATGGACATCAATAATACCTGGAGTAATCCACTTACCCTTAGCATCGATTACCACGGCACCTGCAGCGGATAGCTGTTGACCAACAGCACTAATTTTGCCGTCTTTTATCAATACATCAGCATCATCAATACGCTCACCAGTACCGGTTAATACAATGGCATTTTTAAGCAGTGTGGTTGAATTAGGCAATATTTGATAAGTACTAGGATACGGATTGGTATTGATTGTGATTTTAGGGTCTTGTTGTGCTGGGCTACAACCTACAATTACAGTTGATAGCGCTACAGCAACCAATGAAGGCATTACTTTTGCCATTTGGCTCTCCTTTTTATTTTTCACCCAATCTAACCAAGTTAACAGCTGAAATACAGCCTAATCGTTAAATAATTGGTATCAAAACGTTAACAAAAAAATAATCCATCGATGGTAATGATTTAGATATAATAACTTCGACACCCCTAATAACTGACAATATGAACTGGTTACGTAAATTATTCACTAAACAGCAAACCGTTGATGACAGAGATACCACACAGTCAAATGCCTACGACCTTATTGGTGGCGACAAGGTGATCCGTGCGATTGCCCATGACTTTTATCAACAAATGCAAACACGTCACGAAACTCAAGCGTTATTAGCGATGCATCGCTCGCCAATACAAGCGTCTGAACAAAAACTGTATGAGTTCTTAAGTGGTTGGTTGGGTGGTCCGCAACTTTATCAGCAAAAACATGGTCACCCGGCATTGCGAGCAAGGCACATGCCCTTCGCGATTGATGAATCGATGCGTGATCAGTGGTTAATTTGTATGCGTGCTGCGATCACCAACGCAATAAAAAAGCCTGAACATCAACAAGTGATTATTCAGGCTATTTCGACTTTAGCAGACAATATGCGTAACCGATGACTCATTAGTGCGACATGGCAAGTATTAAGTTTGGACTAACCAATCTTGAGGTTTTAGGTAGATGTCATACAGTTCTGCTTCTGGGCTACCTTGTTCAGGAGTAAATGCATATTCCCAACGCACCAATGGCGGCATCGACATTAAAATAGATTCAGTCCGACCGCCTGTTTGTAGACCAAATAAGGTGCCACGATCATAGACCAAGTTAAACTCAACATAGCGACCACGGCGATAAAGCTGGAACTGGCGTTCGTCATCGCCATATTCTAACTCTTTGTTGCGTTCGACTATCGGCGCATAAGCGTCAATAAAGCCGTTGCCTACCGCTTGCATAAACTCAAAGCTTCGCTCAAAACCTGGTTCGTTAAGATCATCAAAAAACAATCCACCGACACCACGGGTTTCATTACGATGCGGTAAGAAGAAGTACTCATCACACCATTTTTTGTACTTTGGATAAACATCTTCACCAAATGGATCGCAAATATCTTTAGCCGTTTGATGCCAACTAACCACATCTTCTTTAAATGGATAGTAAGGGGTTAAATCAAACCCACCACCAAACCACCACACAGGATCAGCGCCCTCTTTGCTGGCAATAAAAAAACGCACGTTAGCATGAGTCGTCGGTATATAAGGATTATTAGGGTGAATAACCAATGACACCCCCATAGCTTCAAAACTGCGGCCAGCTAACTCTGGACGATGAGCCGTGGCCGATGCGGGCATAGCCGCCCCCATCACATGGGAAAAGTTAACGCCGGCTTGCTCAAATACTTGGCCTTGAGTTAATACTCGGCTCGTGCCGCCACCACCTTCTTCACGTTCCCATGAATCGGCTTTGAAGCTGGCTTTGCCATCGAGTTGCTCTAAACGCTGACAAATATTTTGCTGTAATGCTAACAAAAAGGATTTTACTTTTTGCACGTCGGGTACTTGAGAACGGTTGTTTGACATAGTATTAGCTTCCACTGCGAATAATTTTACCACTGCGGGCATCAATAATGGTTGATGGCTGACGCTGTTCGCCCAGCTTACCTAAAATCAATGCATCAATTTTATCACTAAAATCTGTGATGATATTTTGTGCATCGACGACCGGTGGCTCACCGGCTAAATTGGCGCTTGTCGATACTAAGGGCTTATTAAGGGTGTTACATAACTCTCGCACCACAGGATGTGCTGATATGCGCACAGCTATCGAATCAAATTCACCGCAGAGTAATTTAGATACATGCGGTTTTATTGGCATCACAAAAGTGAAGGGCCCTGGCCACTTTGATTGGGCAAACTGCAACTGCTGCTCCGTTAGCTGAGTCAAATCAAGATAAGGTAGAAGTTGCTCAAATGAACTGGCGACCAAGATTAAGCCTTTCTGCCAAGGACGTTGCTTTACGGCCAATAACTTTTCGATAGCACTGTCGTTATCAGGATCACAGCCTAAACCAAATACCGCTTCAGTAGGATAAGCAATAACTCCACCTTGATTGATAACGGAGACGACAGCAGCTGGCTGCAATTGCAACATGGAATTTCCTCGCATCATTTTAATGGTGTAAGCGAAAAACTATAAAGCTCGCTTATATTTACAGGATTTTTGCGGACATTCAACTCGACTACCCGCAGCACCTTTACGTTCAACTAAAATCCCGAAGCCACAATCAGGACAAGCTTCATTGTAGGGAGGATAGTTTACGATAAACTTACATTTTGGATAGGCACTGCAAGCAAAAAAAGTCTTACCATAACGACTCGTACGAGATTCAAGGTGACCTTTAGCACACAGAGGACAAGTCAATTTTTCGGCTTGATGAGAATGATCGTGCTTCTCAATATGAGTACATTCAGGGTAGTGAGTGCAACCGATAAAAATACCAAACCGACCAGATTTAACCGCAAGCTCATGACCACACTGCGGACACTGCGACCCACTAATAACTTGAGTCTCTAACGACTCATGTTGCACTAATGGGCGAGTATAATCGCAACTGGGATAATTATTACAGCCGACAAAACTGCCATGCTTACTGTGCTTAACCGACAGTTCAGATCCACAAACAGGACAAAGTTCAAACTCTTTCTCCAGTGCATGCTCGTGGGCAGTAAACAACTGCTGATCAATTTTCGACATCGTGCTCTCAATGAATGATATTGTGAAGATCTAAAAAAGGAGGCTAAGCCTCCTTTGTGTTATGAGTGTAAGCGCCCTTCTGGCTGCTCAAAGATTAAATCTTCCATTTGCTCGTAGGCGGACTCATTTCCAGGGACATTAAATAGTACCATTAATACCACCCATTTGAGATCTTCTAACACTAAAGCGGGTTCGTCTAACTCCATGACACGGTCAATAACCATTTCACGAGTTTCAACACTGAGTACTTGGATCTGCTCTAAAAACAGTAAAAAACCACGACACTCAACATCTAACTTGTCCATTTCCGCTTTAGTATAAATACGGAATGAATGTTGGGCGTGATTACATAAATACGGTTTATCACTTTCTTGAAGATCGGCAAGATGCTCTAACCAAGAAAGTGCTTTTATAATATCAACTTGATGAAACCCTGCACGGGTTAACTCTTTCGTGAGTTCATCTTCATCAACTAATAGCTCAATTTCACTATGAACATAATTTTCAAATAAATACATGAGGATATCGAACATGGCTAACTCCTCTTTAGTCTGACGTAACCACCGGGCACTGCTGCAACCCACCCTTGTAACTCAAGTTCAAGCATTTGTATTAACACCAGATCTATTGGTTTTCCACTATCCTCAACCACGGCATCGACTGCAGTTGTTTCATAACCTACACTAGCTAACAGCGGATGAAATGGCAAATCACAAATAGCATTATCCTGTATATGGTACCGTAGATGCAATTGTTCAAGGTGATAATCGGATAAACAGCTTAATTCTTCTATTATATCGGCAGCAGACTCGACAAGTTTTGCCCCATTTTTAATTAAATCATGACAACCTTGGCTATAGCCGCCTAATACTGATCCTGGTACAGCAAACACTTCACGATTTTGCTCCATTGCCAGCCGAGCACTAATTAACGAACCACTTTTACGACTAGCCTCCACCACAACAGTGCCCAAACTTAAACCACTAACAATACGATTACGCCGAGGAAAATTCCCCGCAAAGGGCCCTATATCAGGCCAATATTCACTGATCACACAACCAGTATTGATAATGTCTTGATACAAATTTAGATGACGCTTTGGGTATATACACTCTACCCCACAACCCAGTACAGCCATGGTCGTTCCATTAACCGCTAAAGTCGCTTTATGAGCTGCACCATCAATACCCGTCGCCATACCACTGGTAATGGCAAACCCTTGGCTCGCTAAATGACGAGCCAGATCTGCGGCCATATCTAATCCACCCCGGGAGGCATTTCGACTACCAACAATAGCGACACTAGGTAATACCAGCGATTCTATTGACCCTTTAACAAATAATACCTGTGGAGGATCGCTAATTTGTGCAAGCAATGGAGGGTAAAGCGGATCAGAGAGGGTCACAATATAGTGATTAGGCTGTGAATCAAGCCAGGTTAAAGCTTGTTCTACCTTGTTAAAGTCAATATGGCATTTAGCCAACAAGCTTGCTGGTAGCGGCAAAGCCTGTGGTTCAAATTCAAGACGTTGGCGAATTTCTTCAACGTCCATTTGAGTTAATAATTGTTGAACCCGAGCCGGTCCTAGCCCAGATACTGCACAAACAACTAACCAGTCAACCAACTTATCTGAAATTATTCACCTTTTATGGTCAGTGGGTCAGGTTTCATCAGTTTATCGCCAACGCGAACAGGACGATCATTAAACATAATCAAGCCTAAGCTAGTCTTATCAAAAACTTTAAAAATCATCAAATTACCATGAAAAACATCCGGCATTTTATACTCAATATCGTCTGAGAAATTCGCCAATAATTTATCGTAAGAAGAGCGGTCAATGGGGCGAACAGGATTGCCATCATTATCAATAATAATGTTTTCGCCATCACGATACATTGAAAAAATATGCCCAGTCTCAACGCCATCATCGGCGCCACGATCAAGGTAAACGACATCTAACTTACCGGCTTCACGAATGTTACCTATAGTACCGATAATTGAAGTAGCAACATTTAAGTCCGCCGCCTTCGGAATGAAATAAGCCGACATTAACGCTTCATCTTCCACTGGCGCAACATGATAGCCACCTTTAGTCTCGCGTAAACTGCTGAGTAATTTAACTTTTGAAACTGCGCCAGACTCAATGACCCGCCCGCTAGAAGCCAAAATAATTTCTTGGCCTAATAATTCACCACTATCAGCAGCAAAAAACTCACGACCCGTTTGGTACATTGCAACCTTTAGGCCTTGCTCCAGCTGCGCGTTAACATAAACAATATCATCCACCACATGATGAATTGATGGGCTTTCACCGCTCATTACAATTGGTAATCCTGATAACCAAGTCGGATCTACCACTCTATTTTGTACCAAATAAGGTTTAATTAATGCCAGATCAACCGCCGGGATCGGGCCATCCTTAGACTCTACACGGCCTTCAGGACTTTTTTTAACATGTTGCTTAACCACTAAACGAGGCTGACCATCGATAAAGACTAATGTCAGTCTATCGCCTGGATAAATAAGATGTGGGTTGGCAATTTGCGGATTAACTCCCCACAATTTAGGCCAACGCCAAGGATCATTTAAAAAATATCCGGAGATATCCCACAATGTATCGCCTTTTTTAACGACATACGTGTCAGGATGCCCCGCCTTTAAAGTTAATGTATCAGCGTGGGCCACAAAAATATTTAATGATAAAAAAGCAAGTAAAAGTAAGCGTTTCATGGTGCGGTCCATGTTGTTTAGCTCTTTATTAGAGCTTTTTACTGTTATTGAAAGGCGGTAAGGATTAAAATTACCCTTATCGCAATAGCCAGTATAGCTAACTGGCTGAAATTTGACAGACTTGTTAAGAGTTTATATATGCCATTACTTAATGTTTTACGCTTTCCAGATGAACGTTTACGCACTATTGCTCAGCCTGTAACGGATTTCGGTCCAGAGCTACAGACACAAATAGATAACATGCTAGAAACAATGTACCAAGAAAAAGGAATTGGTCTGGCAGCAACTCAAGTGGATTTTCATCAGCAACTGATTGTGATGGATCTACAAGATGATGTTGAACGACCGACTATTTTTATTAATCCACAAATTGTCGCGAGCAGCGGTGACTTGGCCAATGAAGAAGGTTGCTTATCGGTACCGGGGATTTACGCTAAAGTTGATCGCGCCGAGTTTGTCACCTTAAAAGCACTAGATCGTCACGGTAAAGAGTTTACCGTTGAAGCTGATGAGTTGTTTGCTATTTGTATTCAACATGAAATGGATCACTTAAAAGGTAAGTTATTTGTCGATTATTTATCGCCATTGAAACGCCAACGCATTAAAACTAAGCTTGAAAAAGAAGCTCGTTTAGATGCTAGAGAAGCATAGGAATAAATTTGAAACCGTTAAAAATTATCTTTGCCGGTACTCCGGATTTCGCGGCTGGCCATTTACAGGCACTCATAGACTCAGAACATGAGGTGATTGCAGCTTATACCCAACCCGACAGACCTGCTGGGCGAGGTAAGAAACTCACAGCAAGCCCAGTAAAAGATTTGGCGTTAAAAAATGGAATCACCGTATTCCAACCCAGCTCATTGCGAAATGAAGAGGCGCAAGCAGAATTAGCCAGCCTTAACGCAGATATCATGGTGGTGGTTGCTTACGGATTGATTTTACCAAAGATAGTACTTGATACCCCGCGCTTAGGCTGTATCAATGTTCACGGTTCAATTTTACCGCGCTGGCGCGGAGCGGCACCAATCCAACGGGCATTGTGGGCTGGTGATACACAAACCGGTGTCACCATTATGCAGATGGATATTGGCCTAGACACTGGTGATATGCTGCTCAAAACGCATTTACCGATCGAAGATACCGATACCTCAGCCAGCCTTTATGAAAAACTCGCCGAGCAAGGGCCAAAAGCCTTAGTACAGGCACTGTTTGGTTTAAGTGAAGGTAGCCTAAAAGCAGAAAAACAAGATGAAACATTGGCTAACTATGCTGAAAAGTTGTCAAAAGAAGAAGCGCGTCTTGATTGGCACAAAAGTGCTAAGCAATTATGGCAAGAAATTCGTGCATTTAATCCTTGGCCAGTAAGCTACTTTGATCATCAACAAAGTAGCATAAAAGTGTGGCAGGCAGATTACTCTGATGACAAATGCACCGAATCTCCAGGAACGATTATTGCGGCAACTAAACAAGGGATTGAGGTTGCCACGGCAGATGGTAAGTTAATCATTAAAACTATGCAGCTGCCTAACAAAAAGCCGCTTGATGTGGCCGATATTCTCAATGCTCGTGGTGATTGGTTTACTGCTGGTATATGTATAAACCAAGAGGCCAACTAGCATGAATGTGCGCGCATTAGCAGCCAAAACGATTTATGAAGTACTTGAAAAAGGTATCTCATTATCGGTCGCACTACCCGATCAGCAACAACACCTCGACAATGGCAAAGACAAAGCCTTACTGGCAGAATTATGTTATGGCGTAATGCGCCAATTACCCCAGTTAGATAAATGTGTAAGTGATTGTTTGGCAAAGCCCTTTAAAGGTAAACAACGTATATTGCATCAATTGTTGATTGTCGGTTGTTACCAGCTTTACTTTACTCGTATACCGGCACATGCGGCGATTTCTGAAACGGCAGAAGCCTGCAGACAGCTTCGTTTTGATGGTTTAGTAAAAGTAGTCAATGGTGTATTGCGAACCATTCAGCGTCAAGACGCCGAACTAAATACTGACTCAGACACCTTACGCTTTAACACTCCGGCTTGGTTTATTAAACGCTTACAACAAGCTTATCCTGACAAATGGCAACATATTATTGAGCAGAGCCACCAGCGTCCACCAATGTGGCTGCGCAATAATCAGCAGTTACAAACACGTGACACTTATTTAGCGGCATTAGCTCAATACGATATTCCAGCTCAAGCAGGCCCAAGCCAAGATGCTATATTGCTTGATGCTGCAAAAGATGTGGCTGCACTACCTGATTTTATGGAAGGTGCCGCATCAGTACAAGATGGCGCCGCACAATGGGCAGCAACCTTACTGGCACCGAAAGCAGATGAACTTGTTTTAGATGCCTGCGCCGCACCAGGTGGCAAAAGTTGCCACTTGCTAGAGCTCGCTCCCAATATCAATTTAGTTGCAGTCGACTTTGATCAAAAACGCCTTGCTCGAGTACAACAAAATCTGGACAGGTTGCATTTAAAAGCGCAACTTATTCACGGCGATGCCGCAGATATCCCATCGTGGTGGCAAGGACAGCAATTTGATCGAATATTACTTGATGCACCTTGCTCTGCTACTGGGGTTATTCGTCGTCACCCAGACATAAAGTGGTTACGAAAAAATAGCGACATTGAAGAATTAGCGAATTTACAAAAACAGATATTAGATCATTGCTGGCAATGGCTTAAACCTGGTGGCACATTGTTGTATGCAACCTGCTCTATTTTACCGCAGGAAAATAGCCAACAAGTTGAACAATTCCTAGAACGAACAGCGGATGCGAGTCTAATACCGATAGAGCAACAAACTCAGCTCGATGACATCGGTTGGCAAATTTTGCCAGGACAAGACAATATGGACGGCTTTTATTACGCGCGCCTAGTTAAAGCAATTTAAGGATGTACCTCAAGCCATGAAAATTATTATTTTAGGGGCTGGGCAAGTTGGCGGCACACTCGCTGAGAACTTGGTCGGTGAAAATAACGACATCACACTCGTCGACAGTGATCGAGCTCGACTCAGACTGTTGCAAGATAAATTTGATTTACGTGTTGTTGTCGGTCATGGCGCCCATCCTAATATTTTAAAAGAGGCAGGCGCAGAAGACGCAGACATGCTCATTGCGGTGACTAACAGTGACGAATGCAACATGGCAGCCTGCCAAATCGCTTATAGCCTATTTGGTACCCCCACAAAGATTGCTCGTATTCGCTCAGAAGCATATTTGGAACTACAAGATAAACTGTTTATTAACAGCGAAATTAAGAGTGGCGACGCTAAGCCTCGTGGCGGTTTTATTATAGATCAACTCATCGCCCCCGAGCAGTTAGTAACTACTTACATACAAAGATTGGTCGAGTATCCAGGCGCCCTTCAAGTACTTGAATTCGCAAAAGGAAAACTCAGTCTGGTGGCTGTTAAAGCCTATTATGGTGGTCCACTGGTGGGTAATGCACTTGCGACACTTCGCGAACATATGCCCAATATTGATACCCGGGTTGCCGCTATTTTTAGGCAAGGCCGTCCCATCATGCCGCGAGGCACCACGATTATTGAAGCCGATGATGAAGTCTTTTTCGTCGCCGATAGTCGCCATATTCGTGCCGTGATGAGTGAAATGCAAAAGCTGGATAATTCGTACCGCAATATCATGATTGCCGGTGGCGGTAATATTGGTTTTGGTCTGGCCCAAAAGCTACAACGTACTCATTCAGTTAAATTGATTGAGCACCGTCAAGAGCGTGCTGAGTTGCTGTCAGAAAAACTCGAAAAAACCACAGTGTTTTGTGGTGATGCTTCTGACCAAGAATTATTACTAGAAGAAAATATCGATCAAACTGATGTATTTATTGCGGTCACCAATGACGACGAAGCCAATATTATGTCGGCTTTACTCGCTAAACGTATGGGCGCTAAAAAAGTCATGGTGCTAATCCAACGTGAAGCCTATGTCGATATTGTCCAAGAAGCGAATATTGATATTGCGATATCGCCCCAGCAAGCGACAATTTCAGCGCTGTTAACTCATATTCGTCAAGGTGATATCTGTAATGTGTATTCGTTGCGCCGTGGCGCAGCAGAAGCCATTGAAGCGATTGCCCATGGAGACTCAAGCACATCAAAAGTGGTGGGGAAAAAGATTGGCGACATTAAATTACCACCGGGAACCACAATTGGTGCAATCGTCCGTAATGATGAAGTATTAATGGGCCACGATAAAACCGTGATTGAGCAGGGTGACCATGTCATCTTATTCTTAGTAAATAAGAAGTTCATTGGTGACGTCGAAAAACTATTCCAACCTAGTGCTTTTTTCTTTTAGTTATTATGTTTAACGCCAAACAAATCATTTTTATCCTCGGTATTTTCCTCTCAATACTAACCGGATTTATGTTCGTCCCCATGGCTTTTGCACTATTTTATGGTGAAGAGACTATTGGCGACTTTATGATATCCGGTTTATGTAGCGGATTTATCGCTATTTTGTGCATTCAAAATGGTCGAAACCATCATTTTAATCTCAATATCCGCGACATGTTCATGCTGACGAGTATTACTTGGTTTGTAGTGAGTTTATTTGCCGCACTGCCCTTCACTCTTTATCACGGTATCAATTATACCGACGCGTTCTTTGAGACAATGTCTGGCATTACCACTACAGGCTCGACAGTCATGTCGGGCTTAGACAGCATGGACCGTAGCATTCTAGTATGGCGTTCATTACTACAATGGTTAGGTGGCATTGGGTTTATTGTTATGGCAGTAGCAATTTTGCCGTTTCTCAATGTTGGGGGAATGCGCTTATTTAGAACGGAGTCATCTGACTGGAGCGACAAAACCATTCCTCGCACCCAGCATATGGCTAAACACTTGTTTCTTATTTATGTCGTCCTAACACTGCTGTGTACTGTGTCTTATCATATGGCTGGCATGAGTTGGTTTGATGCCATTAATCATGCCATGACAACATTATCAACTGGTGGATATTCAACGTCAGATAGCTCAATGGCAGCCTTTTCGCATTCAGCACATTGGGTAGGAATTGTGTTTATGTTAGCGGGTGGATTACCGCTATTAATGTTTGTACAAACCATACAGCAACGCAGTGTACGCTTATGGAACGACCAACAAGTCATAGGGTTTTTACGCTTTGTATTACTGGTGTCGTTTTCACTCGCTTTTTGGCTATGGCGAGAACAAGATATAGCGTTTATCGATGCATTAAGATTAGCCAGTTTTAATGTCACTTCAGTGATTACCACCACAGGTTATGGCTTAACTGATTATCAATCATGGGGCGCTGTGGCCAGTGTAGTATTTTTATTTTTAATGTTTATTGGCAGTTGTTCCGGCTCGACATCTGGTGGGATAAAAATATTTCGTTTTCAAATCGCATTCTCCATTATGCGTCAACAAATTAAGCAACAATTCCACCCTAATGGTGTGTTTAAAGACAAATATAATGGCCATCGCATTAATGACGATATTGTCCGCTCAATCATGGCATTTTTTATGCTCATGGTTATCGTCATATTAATGCTGTCAATTACTTTAGTGCTCACAGGCTTAGACCCGATGACGAGCTTTACTGGCGCGATAACGGCTGTGACCAATGTAGGGCCAGGCCTTGGGCCAATTATTGGCCCTGCAGGTAACTTTGCCCCACTGCCAGATGTCGCAAAATGGGCATTAGCAATAGGTATGTTATTAGGGCGCTTGGAAATACTCACTGTTGCGGTATTGTTTCACCCTAAATTTTGGCGTTTTTAGATTCCTTAAGCAACCACTGCCGCAGCAGACGCTAAATGGCGAATGTGATCAGCATAGACTTTCACATCCTCCCAGTCGGTATAATCGATAATGGCACTGGGATCTGTAGGTCCATCGGTCATTTTCATAATAAGACGGATCATCAAGCTGTCATACCAAGGCCAGGATGGGTAATCGACTTTACCGGCAATAATTTTGACATCTTGTGGTTTCCACGGCGATAAAGTTAAAAACTTCTGTAGGTATTTATTGTTCTCAGGGATACGTTTTTCAGGTTTGCGAGCCACCACATTAACGCAAAAAAAACTATTGGGAAGTTGCGATAAATGTTGCTGATTTATACGTACAAACTCAAATACCGATTTATGATAAGAGCCATAAAGTACACAAGCACCTAAGGCCACAGCTTGATATTTAGACCACTCAATTGGGATCTTATCGTTAAGATTCACCACATCACAATGATCGCCTTTAGATTGAATTTGCTCTGCAATTGCACGGCTAATGTGTGCGGTGTGGCCACCTCGAGAATAATACAACACTAAAATATTGGCCATTTTGCGGCTCTCATTACTGATTAATTTGCCTCAGTTTGGCAAGAAAAGCTTTTTAAAACCTCTGTAATGATCACAAATTAGAAATAGCTCATATATTTAATAGTTAAAATTGAGATCTCGATGATGCGGAAGTATGATGTTAAATAAACACGGCTGTATCCAAACTAGCTGGTCATTAAAAGTCATATAAGGACTCTCATGAAGCAAGATATCGATGTCGCAACAATGCTTAATAATGCAGAAACGGCAGCACAATGGCTCAAAGCCATTGCGAATCCTTACCGCTTAATGATTTTATGTTTACTGCTAGAAAATGAGTTAAGTGTTACAGAGTTAAATGAAACTGTCCCGCTGAGCCAATCTGCCTTGTCACAGCATTTGGCGGTACTGCGAACTCAAGATTTGGTCAACACACGTAAGAGTTCACAAGTCGTTTATTACACACTTAAGAATGAACAAGTTACCGAGGTTATTTCTATTCTGCATCGACGCTACTGCGTTTAAAGACTGTGAGGTTTAACCACTATCTAGTTTACACAACATAGGTATTTAAACCATATCGAGCGTTAATAGCGCGTATCATTAGACACGCTATTAATGCTATGAGATTATTTTTGCGCTGCTATCTTTTTAGCATAATCATCCACTTTATCCCAATCAGTAAACTCGAACGTCCCCTTAGTATCAGTCGGCCCTTTGGTCATCCACATGATAAATCGAATCATAAATTTATCGAAGAAACGATAACGAGGATAATCAATTTTACCGGCAAACACTCCTAGCAGCTGAGGCTGCCAAGCGGATAAATCGAGAAACTTCACCATATATGGATTGGTCTCTGGGGTATTTTTCTCAGGTTTTCTTGCCACTACGTTTACGGTAAAAAAACTATTCAGTTTGGTATCAAGTATCGCCTTGTTTTGTGAGGCAAACTTGAACAACTCAGGTCTATGTTTACCGTAGCGAATACTGGCACCTATCACCACTTTATCAGCACAAGCTAATGCATCTGCACTCACCTGTGCCAGATTGACGAGATTAACTTGCTCACCTTGCTCAGTTAATCTTTGTTGAATTTTCTGACAAATGGCTAATGTCTGCCCGTCAACCGTTGAGTATAAAATAAGCGTGTTTAACATTAATTTTTCCAAAATGTTGGAGTGAATAGCACCAATAAGGTGAACACCTCTAATCGACCGAATAGCATTGCCATGACCAGTACCCACTTTGCACCGTCTGAAATACTCGCATAATTTGATGCAACATCACCTAAACCTGGGCCCAAGTTATTGATACTTGCAGCGGTTGCACTGAACGCAGTAATGGCGTCCATATCTAAAGCCATCAAAATCACCATACAGACGACAAAGACTAATGCATAAGCAGAAAAGAATCCCCACACAGCATCAATAATTCTATCCGGCAATGCAGTTGAACCAATTTTTATTGAATACAATGCTTTAGGATGCACTAAGCGCTTAAGCTCACGTGAACCTTGCAGAATAAGTAGAATGAATCGAATCACTTTTATGCCGCCACCTGTTGAGCCTGCACAACCACCAATAAAGCTGGAAAATATTAATAAAATAGGCAAAAACAACGGCCAGGAATGAAAACTTTCGGTACCAAAGCCGGCGGTTGTGGAAATAGAAACCACTTGAAAAAAGGCATAATCAAGGGTTTTCTCTGGCGTATCGTAAATACCAGACTGATATAAAGTGATAAAACAAATCGCAGTCAACACCAATTGAATCGCAATAATCACCCTAAACTCAGCATCTTTTAAATACACTTTAACGTTAATGCCACGGCGAGTGAATGCAGCGAAGTGTAAGCTAAAATTGACCGCCGCAATCAGCAAGAATATTGCACAAATCACATTGATCAACGGGCTTTGAAAGTAGCCCATGCTGGCATCATGAGTTGAAAAACCACCAATCGCAATGGTCGAAAACGAATGACAAATAGCATCAAAAGCATCCATACCCGCAAAGTAATATGCCAATGCGCAAGCAGAGGTAAGCATAAAGTATATGTACCACAATGCTTTAGCTGTTTCAGCAATACGCGGTGTCACTTTAGTGTCTTTTACTGGCCCCGGTACTTCTGCTTTATATAGCTGCATACCACCAATACCCAGCAAAGGTAGAATAGCGACGGCTAATACAATAATCCCCATACCGCCCATCCACTGCAGCAAATGACGATAAAACAATATTGACTTAGGCAAGTCATCTAAGCCAACAATAACGGTGGCTCCCGTGGTAGTTAACGCTGAAAACGATTCAAAAAAACTGTCGGTCCAGCTTAAATCGGGGTTATTAGCAAAAATAAACGGCAGTGCACCTATCGACCCCAAAACGGTCCAGAACAACACCACAATCAAAAAACCTTCACGGGTTCGCAGCTCAGCTTTTTGATGACGATTGGGATACCATAATAAAAACCCTAAAAAAATACTGACAAAAAAAGCCTGAATAAAAGCAGTACCACCACCATCTTTGTACAAGATAGCCACTAATGCTGACGGCAGCATAGTGATTGAAAATAATCCCATCAGCAAACCGGTAATTCTAATAATTGTTTTATATTGCATTAAGGATTCTGTTTAGTTGTGCTGCGTCGGATTTAACAATTGAGTGACATTTTGGCATAAGTTAGTCATAGCTCAAACTGTAAACTTTACTTGTAGCTGGCCCTGAGTCAGAGTAGCTAGCGCTAAGTTAAACGCCTGATGATGTGATTTAGCCAACTCAAGGCGTATTTCAACCCGGTCAGTAAACACTTTATCGATTACTACGCCGTCGTGTTGAGCAACTAAATATTCAATATCAGCTAGTTGAGCATAATGACACACTAAGTTTGCCGGATACCTCAAATGCTTAACCTGAGTTTGTATTTGAGTTAACCCTTGCTTGATACCCGAAGTATAAGCTCGTACTAAACCACCAACGCCTAACTTAGTACCACCAAAATAACGCACAACAATAGCACCAAGCTCACCAATATTTGCGCCTTGTAAACACGCTAACATGGGCTTACCTGCACTACCTGACGGCTCGCCATCATCGCTAGCCCCCATATCAATGGTATTTTCTGGGCTACCAGCAACGAATGCATAACAATAGTGGTTGGCACCTGGATATAGCTGCTTTATGTCAGTAAGTACTAACTTCATATCATTAGCATGCGGGCAATGAAATAACAAAGAGATAAAGCGGCTATGCTTTATCTCTTCTTCTATGACTAGGTTAGCTTGTGGTATTAGGTATGACTCAATCAACTAAACCAGACTCTCTTGTCATATTTTCAACTCGGTTATGATGCACAATCACGTTATCTTCGATGCGGATACCACCGAACGGTCGCAGCTCAGCAACGGTTTGCCAATTAATGGTTTGCTTGGCTGTTGTAGATAGTTGCTCAAGCAAGGTATCTATAATGTAAAGGCCCGGCTCAATGGTGAGCACTTGATTTGCAGCCAATACTCGAGTGCAACGTAAAAAAGGATGCGCTTCTGGCGCCGCGATATGGGTTCCACGTTCATCGTGGGCAAATCCGCCCATATCATGAACTTGTAACCCTAACATATGCCCTAGCCCATGTGGGAAAAAGGCACTAGTAACACCTTGGGCGACTAACTGTTCAGCTGTGCCATTAGCTATGCCAAAATCAATCAGTAACTGGCCTATATGATGATGTGTCGCAACATGCAGATCGACGTATTTAACTCCTGGCTTCATTTGCCCAATAATGGCTAATTGCACTTTATCTAGGGCGGCAATTAATTCACAAAAACGATTTTTCTCAAATGCGTATGTTCGAGTGATATCGGCAGCATAACCATGGAAGTTAGCACCTGCATCAATCAAAAATGATAACCGCTGAGCCGGCTTAGCATGCTCTAAAGCGGTGTAATGTAAAATAGCCGCATTTTGATTTAACGCGACAATGTTGCCATAGGGCACTTCGTTTTCACTCTGGCCAATTTCAAGCAAATAGCATTGCTGGATCTCAAACTCGCTGGCACCATTATAAAAAGCATTTTTGGCAGCCAAATGCCCTTTTACCGCAATTTGGTTCGCTCGACGCATGCACTCAAGTTCATACTGAGTTTTATCAGCACGGTGGTAATGTAAGTAGTTCATTACCGCATCAGGATTACGCGCACTAAAACCTAATACATCAGCAACGTCTAAATGCTCACCGATATAAGCCCATGTTGTGAGGTTTTTAGGTAGATAGTCTGCGATACGATCTGGCTTAGTTAATAGCTGAATATCAAAATGTTCAGTCCAAAAAGCCTGCGGTACATCGTTAACCTTATGCCAAAAATCGACCGGACGATAAAAAACTAGCGTTGGCTTGTCTTGGCCATTGGCGATAACCCAACAATTAGCGGTATCTAAAATAGGTAACCAAGCTTTAAATTGCGGGTTAACTTTAAAGGGATAATTTAAGTCATCTAAAAACTGTCGGTGCGGTTGCCCTGAATGAATGACTAAACCGGAGATATTTTCACGCTGACAAATTTCAGCGACACGACGATTTAGTTCGTCGATGTGTGCATGGTATAGATGAGCTAACTGATCCATTGACTATCCCTTTTCATAAGTTTTAACTCAATCAGTCTATCACAAACATAAAAACTCCTCGCTAGATGATAAAAAATTAAACGGCCGTTTAAATTGGGTGTTGTAATTTTTCTCATTTAGTCGCACACTGAGAATTAGCTGGTCAATAGATGGCCGAAACTGCTGTGATTCAAGCTTGATAACTGCACAGTAAATAAGATGTGGAAGTCGCTTTTAAGCAATAAGGAAGCAAGCAATGATTTACCAAAGCCCTACCATTCAGGTTGAGTTACTTGAAGATAATATTGCCAAACTGTGTTTTAACGCACAAGGTTCGGTAAACAAATTTGACAGAGAAACCATAGCCTCCCTTGATGCAGCGCTAGACAGCATCAAACAAAACACCAATATTAAAGCTTTATTGCTGACATCAGCAAAAAGCACGTTTATTGTTGGTGCTGACATCACCGAATTCTTAACCCTTTTCCAACAAGATGATGCAACCTTGCTAGCTTGGGTTGAACAAGCTAACGCGGTATTCAACAAACTTGAAGATTTACCGTTTCCAACAGCTTCTGCTGTTAACGGTTTTGCTCTTGGTGGTGGTTGTGAAACTATTTTAGCGACCGACTTACGCGTTGCCGATACCAATGCTCGCATCGGTTTACCAGAAACAAAATTAGGCCTTATTCCTGGTTTTGGTGGCACTGTGCGTTTACCGCGCGTGATTGGTGCAGATAATGCGCTTGAGTGGATTACCACAGCCAAAGACCAACGCCCAGAAGATGCTTTGAAAGTTGGCGCGATTGATGCCGTTGTAGCCCCCGAAAACCTAGAAGCTGCAGCGATTCAAATGTTGCATGATGCACTTAATGGTAGCCTTGATTGGCAAGCTCGTCGCACCAAAAAGCAATCAGCACTTCAGCTACCTAAACTTGAAGCCATGATGTCTTTTGCAACGGCTAAAGGCATGGTGTTCTCAGTTGCAGGCAAGCATTATCCAGCGCCAATGGCTGCTGTGAATGTTGTCGAACAGGCTGCTGGTTTAGATCGTGACGGCGCGCTAAAAGTGGAAGCACAAGCTTTCATTAAATTAGCGAAAACAGATGTTGCTCAAGCACTAATTGGTATTTTCTTAAATGACCAATTCGTTAAAGGCAAAGCTAAGAAAGCTGCTAAGTTAGCTCATGATGTTAACCAAGCTGCGGTATTGGGTGCAGGTATTATGGGCGGCGGTATTGCTTACCAAAGCGCCAGCAAAGGCACGCCAATTGTCATGAAAGACATCGCTCAGCCAGCATTAGAGTTAGGCTTGAACGAAGCGGCTAAAATCCTTACTACTCAAGTTGCTCGCGGCCGCTCTACGCCAGAGAAAATGGCTAAAGTATTAAACAACATTACCCCTTCTTTAGATTATGCCGCTATCAAAAATAGCGATATCGTTGTAGAAGCGGTTGTTGAACATCCAAAAGTAAAAGCGACTGTACTTGCAGAAGTTGAGCAATACGTCTCTGAAGATGCGATTATTGCGTCAAACACCTCAACTATCTCAATCAACTTACTGGCTAAAAGCCTGAAGAAACCAGAACGTTTCTGCGGTATGCACTTCTTTAACCCAGTGCACAAAATGCCATTAGTTGAAATTATCCGTGGTGAGCACAGCTCAGAAGAAACCATCGCAACAGTTGTTGCTTACGCGAGCAAAATGGGTAAAACCCCGATTGTTGTTAACGATTGTCCAGGTTTCTTCGTTAACCGCGTATTGTTCCCATACTTTGCTGGCTTTAGTGGTCTTCTTGCCGAAGGCGCTGATTTCGCCGCTGTCGATAAAGTGATGGAAAAACAGTTTGGTTGGCCAATGGGTCCTGCTTACTTACTTGACGTTGTCGGTTTAGATACTGGTCATCACGCCCAAGCAGTTATGGCAGAAGGCTTCCCTGATCGTATGGGTAAAAATGGCAAAGACGCTATCGATATTATGTTTGAAAACAAACGTCTAGGTCAGAAAAACACTAAGGGGTTCTATGCCTATTCTGTTGACCGTCGTGGTAAGCCGAAGAAAGACATTGATCCTACAAGCTATGCATTATTAGGCGAAACGTTTGGTGAATTAAAAGCATTCGAGTCAGATGACATCATCGCTCGTTGCATGATCCCAATGATCATCGAAACGGTTCGTTGTTTAGAAGAAGGCATTATTGCATCACCTGCTGAAGGCGATATGGGTCTAGTTTACGGTATTGGTTTCCCTCCATTCCGTGGCGGTGTATTCCGTTATTTAGACACCATGGGCGTAGCAAACTTTGTTGCCCTAGCAGACAAATACGCACATCTTGGTGGCTTATATCAAGTTACCGATACCATGCGTGAACTTGCAGCCAACAACGGTAGTTACTACCAAGCCTAATTAGTGGGAAAGGAATTAAATCATGAAACAAGCTGTTATCGTAGACTGCATTCGTACCCCGATGGGCCGTTCAAAGGCTGGGGTATTTAGAAATGTACGTGCAGAGACTCTTTCTGCAGAATTAATGAAAGCATTATTAGTGCGTAACCCGCAACTAGACCCTAACGACATTGAAGATGTTATTTGGGGTTGTGTGCAGCAAACACTAGAGCAAGGTTTCAACATTGCTCGTAACGCATCATTATTGGCTGGTATCCCTAAAACAGCGGGTGCCGTTACCGTAAACCGTTTATGTGGTTCATCAATGGATGCTCTTCATCAAGCGGCTCGTGCCATCATGACAGGTCAAGGCGACACCTTTATTATTGGTGGTGTTGAACACATGGGTCACGTACCAATGAACCACGGGGTTGATTTTCACCCAGGTCTTGCAAACCGCGTAGCTAAAGCATCTGGCATGATGGGCTTAACCGCCGAAATGTTAGGTAAAATGCATGGCATTACTCGTGAACAACAAGATGCGTTTGCAGTACGTTCTCATCAACGCGCTCATGCTGCCACCATTGAAGGTCGTTTTGCCAAAGAGATTTGGGGCATTGAAGGCCACGACGTAAACGGCGCACTGATCAAAGTAATGACAGACGAAGTAATCCGTCCTGAAACAACACTTGAGTCACTTGCGGGTTTACGTCCAGCATTTGACCCGGTAAACGGTACCGTAACTGCGGGTACATCTTCTGCATTGTCAGACGGTGCTTCGGCGATGTTAGTGATGGAAGAATCTAAAGCTCGTGCATTAGGCTTAACCATTCGCGCGCGTATTCGCTCAATGGCCGTTGCGGGTTGTGATGCTGCTATCATGGGTTATGGTCCTGTACCAGCAACCAAAAAAGCATTAGCTCGCGCTGGCTTATCTGTTGCCGATTTAGATCTTATTGAATTAAACGAAGCGTTTGCGGCACAGTCATTACCTTGTGTTAAAGATCTTGGCTTACAAGATGTTGTCGATGAAAAGATTAACCTTAACGGTGGCGCAATTGCATTAGGTCATCCACTAGGTTGTTCAGGTGCTCGTATATCAACGACTCTAATTAACTTAATGGAAGAAAAAGATGCAACGCTTGGTCTTGCCACTATGTGTATCGGTTTAGGTCAAGGTATCGCAACCGTATTCGAACGCGTATAAGGTTTAAAATCTCTAGCTGATGAATGATCAGCTGCAATGAAAACGAGCCAAATTGGCTCGTTTTTTTATTTTTAAATTTTTATGCTTTGGCTAATGTTCCACGTGAAACATGTTTTATGAAAAATAAAAAAAGATAAAACAACATAAATTAATAGCAAACTTGGCAAGCATAAATGACAAGAGTAACATTAGCGATAATTAGATAAGTAAAATAGATAGCACTCAATGAACGATATTTATACCCAGGCGCAACACCAGCTCGACGCTCTTGGTCTTCGCTGTCCAGAGCCAGTGATGATGATCCGTAAAACAGTACGTAAAATGGCTGACGGTGAAACATTACTTGTTATAGCGGATGATCCTGCCACTACACGAGACATACCCAGCTTTTGTGAATTTATGGATCACACCTTAATTGCTAGCGATACCAGTAAAACGCCATATCACTATTTACTCAAAAAAGGACTTTAAAAATGACAATCACATTGGAAGCAATCGCATACAAAACAGCAAAACGCGGCGTGATGAAACCCGCTTTCTGTGCCAATGTGACTTTAGAGCGCGGTGTCGAGAATGACGTTTTTGGCCGACCAGGTAAACGCCAGGTGACAGTGATGTCAAAACAGCAATGGCAAAAAGCCTGCCTGCAAATTAATGTAGATTTAGATTGGTTAACTCGTCGAGCTAACTTATTGATCAGCGGCTATGAATTTAGCCCTGCGGATGTAGGTAAAACGATCTCAATTGGTACTGAACTAAAACTACAAATCACTGGCGAAACCGATCCATGTAAAAAAATGCAACAAGCTCACTCAGGGCTTGAACAAGCATTAACACCTGAATGGCGTGGCGGAGTCACCTGCCGCGTGATCCAAGCTGGCTTAATACAAGCCGATGACTCTGTAAATATCGATTAGCAAAATCGATAAATCATTTTCATTTAAGCCTTTCATATTAAAATCTAACGCTATAGCACTCATTGTTTGTTAATCGATAACAAACATGCGTGTTATCGTCTGTCATTAATTGATACAGATTTGTTATACCCCTTATCGGTAATTTATGCGATAAAGGAACCATTCAAACCGACAAACGCAGTAAAGCCAAGTACTCTTCAGGTCATCTAATCATGCTAAATGAGATGACCTAGACGAGTATTAAGCTTGATTAAATCCACTGAAAATAAAAACGACAACGGATAATCTACTCTATGTTGACTCAAAAACTCACCCCTATTTACACCGCTATGGCACTTACTCTAGGTATTTCTAGCTTTGCCTATGCCGAAGATGACAAAGTAAAATGGCACGTAAATGCTCCTGAAAATGCGCCATTGAGTAAAATTGATATTAATGTTACTGAAGGGACATGGATGAACATCAATGTATCACCTGATGGTGAACACATTGTATTTGATCTATTAGGTGATATTTACCAAATACCGATAGCTGGAGGTGAAGCAAAACCACTGGCACAAGGTATCGCTTGGCAAATGCAGCCAGTATATAGCCCAGACGGTAAGTATATAGCTTTCACCTCTGATGAAGATGGTGGCGATAATATTTGGATAATGAATGCCGATGGCACTAATCCACATGCAATAACGACTGAAACCTTTCGTTTACTCAACAGCCCAGCCTGGAGTCCTGACTCACAGTATTTAGTAGCCAGAAAACACTTCACTGGCACTCGCAGTTTAGGAGCCGGTGAAGTGTGGATGTTTCACGTTGCTGGTGGCGAAGGGGTAAAACTAACTGAGCGTCCTAACGAGCAAAAAGATTTAGGCGAACCCGCCTATTCACCTGATGGCCGTTATATTTACTTCAGCCAAGATGCGACCCCAGGTAAAACCTTTCACTATTCTAAAGACTCGGTAAAAGGCATTTATAAGATCAAACGTTACGACACACAAACAGGCGATATTGAAGTATTGATTGAAGGTACTGGCGGTGCGATTAGACCAACACCAAGCCCTGACGGCAAAACCCTTGCTTACATCAAACGTGATGGATTCCAGTCAACGCTCTATTCTCTCGATTTAACCTCTGGTGAAGAAACCAAGCTGTATGACAAACTTGATCGTGATATGCAGGAAACATGGGCTATTCATGGTGTGTACCCAACAATGTCGTGGACCAAAGACAATAAGCACATCGTATTTTGGGCTAAAGGTAAAATCAATAAACTTGATGTCGACAGTAAACAAGTAACAGACATTCCATTCAGTGTTAACACTCAAAGAGATATCCAGCCATCAGTCCGCTTTACTCAAAACTTAGATAAAGATGAATTTGATGTAAAAATGCTGCGTATGGCACAAGTGTCACCAGATGGCGAAAAAGTAGTATTTGAAGCCTTAGGTAAAATTTGGATTCGTGATATTAAAGACGGTAAACATAAACGATTAACCCGTTTAGATGATGACATCAATGAGCTATTCCCACAGTGGTCACGTGACGGTAAAGACATAGTATTCACCACTTGGAATGATCAACAGCAAGGCACCGTCAGTGTTGTTAGCGCCAGAGGTGGTAAAGCCAAGGTGTTGACCAACGAGCCTGGCAAATATGTCGAACCAACCTTTTCACCTAATGGCGAATATATTGTTTATCGAAAAGCGCGCGGTGGCTACATGACACCACGAACTTGGTCACAAGAACCCGGTTTATATAAAGTCGATATCAAAGGAAAGCAAAGTACCAAACTAACAGCCAGTGGCCATCAACCACAATTCGGAGCTGACTCAGACCGTGTTTACTTTATGGATTCAGGGGAAACCCCAGAGTTTGCCTCTATCGGCATGAACGGTTTTGAAAAACGTACCCATTACACCAGCGACCATGCTACCGAGTTTCGTTTATCACCCAACGGTGAGCACTTAGCTTTTGCTGAACGCTTTAGAGTGTATGTCACTCCCTTTGCTAAACACGGTGAAACCATTGCGATTGGGCCTAAAGCAACCAACTTACCCATTACTCAACTAAGCGCCCGTGCAGGTGAAAGCATTAGCTGGAACGGTAAGAACAACCAACTGTATTGGACATTGGGCCCAGATTTATATCAAGCCGATGTAGACACTCAATATACAAAAGCGGAAACCAAGGTCGATCCTAAAATCACTGCAATTGGTTTTAAAGATAAAGCTGATGTTCCACGTGGAACAGTGGTATTTACCGGCGGCAAAGTGATTACGATGGAAAATGACCAAGTTATTGATAATGGTGTCGTTATCGTTAAAGACAATAAAATTGTTAGTGTTGGTGATGCTAATACAGTCATTCCTAAAAATGCCCAAATTATCGATATTAGCGGCAAAACCATCATGCCCGGCCTGTTTGATGCTCACGCTCATGGTGGCCAAGCAGATGATGAGATTATTCCACAACAAAACTGGGCCTTATATTCAGGTCTGTCACTTGGGGTAACAGCTATTCACGACCCATCAAATGACACAACAGAAATATTTGCCGCTTCAGAACAACAAAAAACAGGCAAAATTGTTGGACCGCGTATTTTCTCTACGGGGACGATTTTATACGGAGCAAACTTACCTGGTTACACTTCGCATGTTGATTCACTTGATGATGCAAAGTTCCACTTAGAGCGTCTTAAAAAAGTCGGTGCATTTAGCGTTAAGAGTTACAACCAACCACGTCGTGATCAACGCCAACAAATTATTGCTGCTGCGCGAGAGCTCGAAATGATGGTAGTGCCTGAAGGTGGCAGTTTACTGCAGCACAATTTATCCATGATAGCCGATGGTCACACGACGGTAGAACATTCATTGCCAGCAGCATCAATTTACAATGATATTAAGCAATTCTGGAGCCAAACAGAAGTTCACTATACTCCGACGCTAGTGGTTGCATATGGTGGTATTTCTGGTGAGCATTACTGGTATGATAAAACCGACGTTTGGGCTCACCCTCGCCTAAGTATGTATGTGCCGCACGATATACTTGATGCCCGATCAATGCGAAGAACCACAGCACCGGACGAACATTACAACCACTTTAATGTTGCCCGCGTAGCCAATGAGTTAAACAACATCGGCGTTAAACCTAATATTGGTGCTCATGGTCAACGAGAAGGATTAGCAGCACATTGGGAAATGTGGATGTTTGCTCAAGGCGGCATGAGTAATATGGAAGTATTAAAAACCGCGACAATTAATCCGGCGACAACCTTTGGTATGGACCATCAACTGGGTTCTATCAAAGTGGGTAAATTGGCTGACTTAATTGTGATTGATGGCGATCCATTAGCCGATATAAGAACGACTGATAAAGTCACTTACACTATGGTTAATGGTAAGCTATTTAATTCAGAAACCATGAATCA
The DNA here is from genome assembly GCF_014163845.1 of Shewanella sp. SR43-4. Lineage (NCBI taxonomy): Bacteria > Pseudomonadati > Pseudomonadota > Gammaproteobacteria > Alteromonadales > Shewanellaceae > Shewanella > Shewanella sp. SR43-4. Next base: position 30,497 of record NZ_JACJEB010000019.1, read on the forward strand.
ACTAAATGGTGATAAACATAAACGTAAGCCGTTTTTCTTTGAAAAAATCTAACGATTAAGTTAAGCCAATAAAAAAGGTGTTCCACGTGGAACACCTTTTTTTATACTTTTAATAAAATCAATACTGACCATAACAATGACAATCTGTGGTGTGATCATTCACCATGCCCACGGCTTGCATAAATGCATAACAAATTGTCGGACCAACAAAGTTAAAACCAAGCTTTTTTAACGCCTTAGACATAGCTTCAGATTCTGGTGTTTGTACAGGAACCTGGCTTAATGAACTGAAGTTATTTTCTTTAGGTTTACCACCAACAAAACCCCATAAAAACTTAGAGAAATCATCACCCTGCTCTACAAATGCTAAATAAGCTTTAGCATTTCTGATGATCGAGTTTATTTTAAGACGATTGCGCACAATACCCGGTTCGAGCATTAACTCTGCCACTTTAATTTGATCGTACTGTGCAATAATACTCGGCTCAAAATTAGCAAACAGTAATTCGTAATTTTGTTGCTTTTTTAGAATGGTAATCCAAGACAATCCAGCTTGTTGGCCGTCAAGACATAACTTAGCAAAAAGCTGTTTAGGATCAAATTCAGGTCGTCCCCAAACAGTATCATGATAATGCTGATATAAAGGGTCTTCACTTACCCAGCCACATCGGTTAACTTGCATGGTACGGTTCCATTAACGTTTTCAGTAGTACGTTAAAAAATAACCTACATCTACCTTGCTCTACAAGGTATAATCATCAACATTTTCTATTAATAGCCTGACAGTAGTAGACATGACGACGAAACATGACGTAAAGACATTTCAGGGGTTCATCCTAACCCTTCAGGAATATTGGGCGCAGCAAGGTTGCGCAATTGTTCAACCTCTAGATATGGAAGTTGGCGCTGGTACTTTCCACCCGCAGACGTTCTTACGTTCATTAGGCCCTGAGCCAATGAGCAGTGCATACGTGCAACCGTCTCGCCGTCCTACTGATGGACGTTATGGTGAAAACCCTAACCGCTTACAGCATTACTACCAATTTCAAGTGGTCCTCAAGCCATCGCCAGATAATATTCAAGAGCTTTATTTAGGCTCACTTGAAGCTCTAGGCATCGATACTCAAATACATGATATTCGCTTTGTCGAAGACAATTGGGAATCACCAACATTGGGCGCATGGGGCTTAGGCTGGGAAGTTTGGCTCAATGGTATGGAAGTGACACAGTTTACTTACTTCCAACAAGTTGGCGGTATTGAATGTAGTCCTGTTACCGGCGAAATTACTTACGGTCTAGAACGTCTAGCAATGTACATTCAAGAAGTTGATAGTGTATATGATCTGGTGTGGACAGACGGACCGTTGGGCCGTGTGACCTATGGTGATATTTTTCACCAGAACGAAGTTGAGCAATCGACTTATAACTTCGAACACGCCGATGTCGATTTTATGTTCACCCTGTTCGATCAATGTGAAAAGATGTGCATGCACTTATTATCACTAGAAAAACCATTACCACTACCTGCTTACGAGCAAGTAATGAAAGCATCGCACGCTTTCAATTTACTTGATGCACGCCATGCAATTTCTGTCACCGAACGTCAGCGTTATATCCTTCGCGTTCGTACGATGGCAAAAGGTGTTGCAGAATCTTATTATCAAGCACGTGAAGCGCTTGGCTTCCCACTGTGTAAGTAGAGGTAACAGATGAATTTTGAAAACTTACTCATTGAAGTGGGCACCGAAGAATTACCGCCAAAGGCGCTACGCACATTAGCGGAATCTTTTTTAGCTAACTTTACCGATGAATTAACCAAAGCAGACCTGCCATTTGATTCTGCCGTTTGGTATGCAGCCCCACGACGCTTGGCCATTAACGTATTGGGATTAGCTTTAGCACAAGCCGATAAAATCGTTGAAAAACGCGGTCCTGCGGTTAGCTCAGCATTTGATGCTGACGGTAACCCAACTAAAGCAGCACAAGGCTGGGCCCGTGGTAATGGCATTACGGTTGAGCAAGCAGAGCGTTTAACAACCGATAAAGGTGAATGGTTAGTTCACCAAGCTAAAGTGGTTGGTGTTGAAACCAAAAGCTTAATTGCTGACATGGCACAACGAGCACTCGATAAATTACCTATCCCTAAACCAATGCGTTGGGGAAACAACAAAACTCAGTTTATTCGCCCAGTTCACACTGTGACCATGCTATTAGGCAACGAGTTAGTTGCGGGTGAATTACTTGGTATTAAATCTGACCGCGTTATTCGTGGCCACCGATTTATGGGTAAAGCCAGCTTTGAGTTAGATCATGCCGACAACTATTTAGCCGCGCTAAAAGAGCAAGGTAAAGTACTAGCAGATTATGAATTACGTAAATCGCTAATCAAAGTTGATGCTGAAGCTGCAGCAGCTAAATTAGGTGGTATTGCCGATATTCAAGACGGCCTACTAGAAGAAGTCGCTTCATTGGTTGAATGGCCAATAGTGCTAACTGCTAGCTTTGAAGAAAAGTTTCTAAATGTGCCTTCAGAAGCCTTAGTTTACACCATGAAAGGTGATCAAAAGTACTTCCCGGTATTTGATAACAGCGGCAAGTTATTACCTAACTTTATCTTTGTCACCAACATAGAATCAAAAGATCCACAGCAGATTATTTCAGGTAACGAAAAAGTCGTTCGTCCACGTCTGGCTGATGCAGAGTTCTTCTTTAACACTGATAAAAAGCACACGCTTGAGTCTCGTATTGCCAGTTTAGATACGGTTGTATTCCAAAAGCAGCTGGGCACACTAAAAGCGCGCGTTGAACGTATTTCAGCGTTAGCAGGCTTTATTGCAACACAAATGAACGACAATGGCGTCAATACTAATAGTCTAGATGCTAGCCGTGCAGGCTTATTGTCTAAAGCAGACCTTATGACCAACATGGTCATGGAGTTTACTGACACCCAAGGCACTATGGGCATGCATTACGCCCGCTTAGACGGCGAAACAGAAGCGGTAGCGCTAGCACTTGAAGAACAATATAAGCCTAAGTTCTCTGGTGATACAGTACCAACAGCAAATGTATCTTGCGCAGTTGCTTTAGCTGAAAAACTCGATACTTTAGTGGGTATTTTTGGTATTGGCCAAGCACCAAAAGGCGCTGCAGATCCATTTGCACTTCGTCGAGCTGCTATCGGTATTTTGCGAATTATTGTTGAACACAAGCTACCTTTGGACTTAGTAGAATTAATAGCTAAAGCACAAACATTGCATGCTGCAAACGTCACCAATGCTAATACCAGTGAGGATGTCCTAGAGTTCCTACTGGCACGTTTCCGAGCCTGGTATCAAGATAAAGGTATTCAAGTTGATGTTATTTTAGCCGTGCTTGCTCGTCGTCCGACTCGCCCAGCTGATTTTGACAGTCGCGTTAATGCAGTATCTCATTTCCGTGGTTTAGAAGCGTCTAGTGCGCTTGCTGCAGCCAATAAGCGTGTTTCTAATATCTTGGCTAAAGTTGAAGGTAAACTGCCTGAAACCATCAACCAAGCACTATTAAGCGAAACAGCAGAAAAAACCTTAGCGGCTAAACTTGCACAACTGCAACCGCAGTTAGCGCCCTTGTTTGCCACAGGTGATTACCAACAAGCATTAACCTTATTAGCTGACTTACGTGAGAGCGTCGATCAGTTCTTTGAAGATGTGATGGTAATGGCAGATGATGAAGCATTGAAAAACAACCGTTTAGCTTTGTTAACTAATCTTCGTGAGCAGTTCTTACACGTTGCGGATATTTCATTACTACAATAGTGTCAGTCGACTATCATTAACAAAAAAAGCGCCGAAAGGCGCTTTTTTATGGGCAATACAATGATAAAAAGCATATCTTAATCAATCTACAACCGGATCACCAAAGACAGACTACTTTTAAAGTGTATCTAAAACTGCATCAGCTTTTGATGTAGTACAATAAACTCTTCTTCGCTCAAGTCCACTTGGGCCAACAACAGCGCCAATGCAGCTTGAGGTAATTTATCAACCTGTTGCAACATCGAACACTCACTAATAATATTGGCTTTCCAAATGAGTAATGCCATCTCATCCACAGGTTTAATATTGCTATTCGCTAACAAAGTTAATGATGCTTCAAAGTGCTCTGGTAATTGCCAGTAACGAGCTAAAAGCGCACTCAGCGTTAATGACTTGGTGGTCATCACTTGCTTAAACAACGAAGAACTCGGCTGCTCTCCTGGCTCTGCTTGATAAAAAGCATCCACCAGCAGTTTAAAAATCGCAATTTTACCCACGTCATGTAACAAGCCCAATAAAAAAGCACGATCTCTTTGCTCAGAGCGAGCTAATTCGCTGGCTAAAAAAGCCACTTGCATAGAATGGCGCCAAATTTCTGCACCAAAGCGTCGAAAATAAATAGCTTTGATATCAATTAATTCACGGGCTAAGCAAGTAGTAATAAACTGCCTTAACTGTTGTCGCCCCACCTGCACTAACGCTTGTTGAATGCTACTAACATCCGTATCTGCACGTTTAAATGCGGGTGAATTGCATAGTTTGAGTACTTCAACACACAATAAAGGGTCTTGCTCAATGAGCTGTATTAGTTCTTGGGTTTCAATACTGTCATCAGCAAGCTTCTTATCAAGTTCGAGTATTTTACTAGGGAGTTTTAATACATTTTCAGCAATAGACTCTGGTGAGCTAAGTGCTTGCTCAATTTTTTGCATTACGCTTCGTTCAAGATTATTGGCAATACCTGTGGTGGTTGATTGTTGGCTAGCAAACAATAAACTATAAAACAATGCCGACAAATCTAACTGCGACTCAGCTGCAAGTTTAGGTGTAATTTCAACAGCGGGTGGTGTCGATTGTTGTTGGATCTGCTGGCGTTTTTCAACTGATGTTTTGCCAGTAAATTTAACTTGTTCATTACGGTCACGAATATTGAATAATTTTTTAAAAAAACCAGTAACCACAATTAATAACCTTATGAGAAGTTGAATTAAATACTATATAACCATAGTAAAAAATACAAAAAAGGGTGCCCTATAGGCACCCTTTTTTTTTAAAACGCGCTTATACGTCTAAGTTAGCTACATTGAGCGCATTAGTTTCAATAAACTCACGACGCGGCTCAACTTGATCACCCATTAAGCAGGTAAATAGCTGATCGGCAGCAACAGCATCTTCAATGGTGACACGTAACATACGACGTGATTCAGGATCCATTGTAGTTTCCCACAATTGCTCAGGGTTCATTTCACCCAATCCTTTATAACGTTGGATATACAGACCGCGTTTTGCTTCACTGATAGTCCAATCTAACGCTTCTAAGAAGCTTTCAACTTCCTTAACACGCTCGCCACGTTGTACATAGCCGCCTTCTTCAATCATACCGTCTAACGCAGCACCTAATTTAGCAATACGTTGGTAATCGGTTGAGGTGAAGAAGTCATAACCAAATAAATAATTAGTATCAATACCGTGTTTACGGATCGTCACGCTAGGGGTATAAACCTTACGCTCAGGATCAAGCATCACATTAACGGTAAAGATAATTCCGCTGCTTTCTCGATCAATTAAGTCCGCGATAAAGGCATTACACCAAGTCGTCATCTTCGCTTCATCACTCAACACATCTGCTGTCACTTCAGGGTGATACAACATACGGTCAAGTAACACTGCGGGGAAACGCTTTTCTAGACGCTTAATAATACGTTCAACTTCACGATACTGGGCGACTAAACGCTCTAATGGCTCACCAGACATTCCCAACGCACCTTGGCTTGGGTAAATATTAGTGCCATCAAGTGCTTGAGTGGTTAAGTATTCCGTTAATGCTGGCTCATCTTTCAAATACTGTTCTTGCTTACCTTTTTTCACTTTAAACAGTGGTGGTTGCGCAATGTAAATATAGCCACGTTGGATTAACTCAGGCATTTGACGGAAGAAGAAGGTCAACAGCAAGGTACGAATATGTGAGCCGTCGACGTCAGCATCGGTCATGATGATGATGTTGTGATAACGCGTTTTATCTGGATTATATTCGTCACGGCCGATACCACAACCTAATGCAGTAATAAGCGTTGCGACTTCTTGTGAAGATAACATCTTATCAAAACGCGCTTTTTCTACGTTTAAGATTTTACCTTTCAGCGGTAGAATGGCTTGGTTTTTACGGTTACGTCCCTGCTTGGCAGATCCGCCAGCAGAGTCCCCTTCCACGATATAGATTTCAGAAAGACCAGGATCTTTCTCTTGGCAGTCAGCCAGTTTTCCTGGCAAGCCACCTAAATCTAATGCACCTTTACGGCGAGTCATTTCACGCGCTTTACGCGCCGCTTCACGTGCACGAGCCGCATCTACAATTTTGCCAACAATTAATTTAGCATCTGCTGGATTTTCTAATAGGTAATCGTTTAACTGCTCACCCATGGTTTGTTCAACTGCACTTTTCACTTCACTTGATACAAGTTTGTCTTTAGTTTGTGAACTGAACTTAGGATCTGGCACTTTAACAGAAATAACCGCAGTTAAGCCTTCACGGGCATCATCACCAGTAGCACTGGTTTTACCTTTTTTGTTAAAACCTTCACGTTCCATGTAGTTATTCAAGTTACGTGTTAATGCACCACGGAAACCCACTAAGTGAGTACCACCATCGCGCTGAGGAATATTGTTGGTAAAACAGAAGATGTTTTCTTGATAACCATCATTCCACTGCATGGCAACTTCGACAGTAATACCGTCATCACGCTCTTGTGAAAAATGGAATACATCTTTGTTTATTGGCGTTTTATTACGGTTTAAGTAATCTACGAAAGCACTGATACCACCTTCATACTTAAAGAACTCATCTTTGTTGTCACGTTCGTCAACTAAACGAATACCCACGCCAGAGTTGAGGAAAGACAGTTCACGCACTCGTTTGGCTAAAATTTCGAAATGGAATTCAACGTCGGTAAACGTCTGACTACTTGGCCAAAAACGAAGTTCGGTACCGGTTTTAACTGCATCACCGATTTCTTTGATCGGCGCATCTGGTACCCCATGAGTATAAAACTGCTCATAGACTTTACCTGCACGACGAATGGTTAACTGTAGTTTTTCTGATAAGGCGTTAACGACCGACACACCCACGCCGTGAAGACCGCCAGAGACTTTGTAAGAGTTATCATCAAACTTACCACCAGCATGAAGTACGGTCATAATAACTTCAGCGGCAGAGATCCCCTCTTCCTCGTGGATTGACACAGGAATACCACGACCATCGTCTTTTACTGAGACTGAACCATCAGAATGAATGGTAATGGTGATATCGCTACAATGGCCGGCTAAAGCTTCATCGATAGAGTTATCAACCACTTCGAATACCATGTGATGAAGACCTGTGCCATCATCAGTATCACCAATGTACATACCAGGTCTCTTACGGACTGCATCAAGGCCTTTTAATACCTTGATACTCGAAGAATCGTAACTATTCTCTGACATATTTATCTCTCGTTGTTATTCAATAACCGTTACTCGCCCTTGTTCCACATGAAACATCCTGTTTGGAGGGCTAGATAACGAATCGACTATTGCTTGCGGATCGATCGCAGTGACAAAAATTTGTGCACCGGTTTCGGTTAACTGCTGAAGCAATAGCTGCCTATGCTGTGCATCCAACTCCGACGGTAAATCGTCGACTAGATAAATACTATTTTTATCTAGTTGTTGTTTGAGCAACTTTCCCTGTGCAATACGCAGTGCACAGACTAATAATTTTAATTGTCCACGGGACAACGCATCCTGCGCTGGTAAATTACCCACTCGCAAACGTAAGTCCGCTTTGTGGGGGCCGCTGCCCGTATTACCAGCGGCTAAATCTCTTGAGTATTGGTTTTCAAGTAATTGGGCAAAATCCGTTTTACTGTCCCATCCTCGGGTAAAAGAAACCTTAATATCAATATGAGGTAAAAACACCCCGATTATACCCTTTAGTAGCTCATTTAACGAGTCTACATATAGATTTCGTATATCGGTAACCTGTTCAGCATACCGCACCAACTCCTTATCCCAAAACTGTATTTGGCTGTAGGAAGATTGATTTCTAAGTAATTGATTGCGCTGCTTTAATACCTTTCGAGTATTCACCCAAGCTTGATAAAAATTCGGATCAGAATGAAATGCACCCCAATCGATAAATTGACGTCGAGCTTTAGGTCCCTCGAACAATAACGAAAAACTTTCTGGGGTGATGACTTGAATAGGCAAGGTTTCGGCTAAGGTCGATAAACGCTTAACCTTTTCACCATCAATTTTAACTTCTGTCTCACCACTTCGATAACGACGTAAACCTATTTTACAGTCTCGTTCAGCGTCTATTAAATGGGCAAACAAGGTGAGTTTATCGTCTTCATGGTTGATAACACGTTGCGATAAATGGCTACGAAATGAGCGGCCCATACCCAAAAAATAAATAGCTTCAAGAATACTGGTTTTGCCACTGCCATTTTGACCGTAAATCAAATTTAAGCCCTTACAAGGCTCCAATGATGCTGAGGTAATGTTACGAAATGAACTGATGGTAATACGCGATAAACTCATGAAAACCTATTTGTGATAACCGCTGTGATTAATCCAGTAAAGACAAATAAGGCGCCTTACAGCACCTTATATAACTTGTTAGACAATAATCCGTTATAGACGCATTGGCATCACCACATACATAGAATCTTCTTCTTTGTGGTTTTCAATCAAGGCACTCGAATTGCCATCAATTAGAGTAATACGAACTTCGTCACTGGCTAAGTTATTTAAAACATCAAGTAGATAACTAACGTTAAAACCAATTTCTAGATTGTCAGAGTCATATTCAACATCAATGATCTCTTCAGCTTCTTCTTGCTCAGGATTATTAGCGGTAATTTTTAATAAACCAGATTCAAGCTGAATACGTACACCACGGAATTTTTCATTCGACAGAATAGAGGCACGGGTTAACGCTTGCTTTAGTTGATTACGACTGGCAATGACCACTTTGTTGCCACCTTTAGGTAACACTCGGCGGTAATCAGGGAAACGTCCATCAACAAGTTTACTGGTAAACACAGCAGAACTGGTAACCGCTCGAATGGCATTATCACCAATAGCAATGGTGATGTCCTGATCGTCACTGTCGAGTAAGCGCGCCATTTCAACCACACCTTTGCGCGGTACAATGACTTGCTTTTCAGGTAATGTCACCTCAAGGGTGCGATGGCTTAATGCTAAACGGTGTCCATCTGTAGCGATAGCACGTAATACATTACCTTCGGTTTCAAATAACAATCCATTAAGATAATAACGCACATCTTGGTTGGCCATTGAAAACTGAGTAGAGTCAATTATCGACTTCAACACACCTTGCTTTAAGCTAAATTCAATATCCGCTTGGAATGCTTCAACGTTGGGGTAATCTTCGGCAGGTAATGTTGCTAAGGAAAAACGGCTACGGCCAGAACGCAATAACCATTTATTATCTTGCTGTTCGACTTTTAATTCACTTTGCTCTGGCAATGACTTAACAATATCCAGCAGTTTTTTGGCAGGAACGGTCGTACGACCGACATCAATATCACCATGAATTGCCGCTTGGCCCACTAACTCAACTTCTAAATCAGTGCCCGTTAGCTTAAGTGAAGACTCACTAACTTCAACTAATAAGTTGGCTAAAATAGGTAAATTGTGTCTGCGTTCTACCGCGCCGCACACTAGCTGCAACGGCTTTAATAGGGCGTCCCTATCAATTGAAAATTTCATCGTGTCTAGATTCCCTGAATTAAGAAGACAAAGTTCTAATCAAGTTAGCATAATCTTCTTTAATATCATGACTTTCTTCGCGCAATTGAGCGATTTTACGACAAGCATGTAATACTGTCGTATGGTCACGACCACCAAAAGCATCACCTATTTCCGGTAAACTTTGGTTAGTAAGTTCTTTAGATAGCGCCATCGCCACTTGTCTAGGCCTTGCCACACTGCGAGAACGGCGTTTAGACAGCATATCTGCCATTTTTATTTTGTAGTATTCAGCAACTGTCTTCTGAATATTGTCTATAGTGACTAATTTTTCTTGCAGTGCCAAGAGATCTCTTAATGCTTCACGCACAAAGTCGATAGTAATTGGACGACCAGTAAAGTTAGCATTAGCAATCACGCGGTTTAGCGCGCCTTCTAACTCACGTACGTTTGAACGTAAACGCTTAGCAATAAAAAATGCCACTTCATCAGGTAGGTTTATTCCGCTCTCTTGTGCTTTACGCATTAAAATCGCTACGCGGGTTTCTAACTCAGGTGGCTCAATCGCTACCGTTAAACCCCAACCAAAGCGTGATTTTAAACGATCCTCGACCCCGTCAATCTCTTTAGGATAACGATCTGAGGTTAAAATAATTTGATGATTACCTTCTAATAATGCATTAAAGGTATGGAAAAACTCTTCTTGAGAACGATCTTTATTGGCAAAAAATTGAATATCATCAATAAATAATGCATCGACGCTACGATAATAACGCTTAAACTCTTCGATCGCGTTGTTTTGTAATGCTTTAACCATGTCCTGAACAAAACGCTCAGAGTGCATGTACACCACTTTAGCATTGGGATTATTTTTAATAATACCATTGCCAACTGCGTGTAAAAGATGAGTTTTACCTAAACCCGTGCCGCCATATAAAAACAACGGATTATAAGCGCCACCTGGATTTTCAGATACTTGTAAAGCCGCAGCTTTACCTAACTGATTCGATTTACCTTCAACGAAGTTATCAAATTGATAGGTAGGATTAATATTACTACGATGATTAGGATTAATAATCGGTTCGGCTTGGGTATTAAAAGACGTCGTTCCCACTTGAGCTTTGGTTTGACGATTCACAGGCTTAACCGCTACCGGAGCTGGCGCAACCGGACGTGCAGAAGGACGGCTACCAATATCAAAACGTAACTTAGGTGCATTACTGCCCATTTGTTCAGTAAAAAATTGATTAATGATATTGATGTATTTATCGCGTACCCAATCCAGCACAAAACGATTAGGTGCATACAAAACTAATGTATCACCATCCATTTCAGCTTGTAACGGACGGATCCACATACTGAACTGCTGTGCTGATAACTCGTCTTGTAGTCTACCGATACATTGTTGCCAAAGTGAAACCGCCACTTATTTATCCCCAAATATCTTTAATCAAAGGAGATGTATTCTATAGTGAGATCACAATGATCGCTATCCTTTAAAGCAGAATTATCCCCAGCGAGATCATTCTGTGTATAAATGGATGATCTTCCATGATCAAAATCGATCGGTAAATAGTAAAAATCAAGCAAATCCAGCTTTATTAACCGATCCAACTTGATCTATAATAGCCTTTCTTTGATCTGCTGAAACAACGAAAGATCCACAAGATATAGTGTCTGTACACAGACTTATCCACATCTTATGGTGCTTAATGCTTAGTAGCTTCAAATAAAGATTGGCAGAAATTTATCATATAAGTACTTTCGTTATTGACGACAGTACTTAAAGTGATTACAATTCGGCCTCTTTTTTGCCCTTACCTCTAATGTTGGAGATAAGGAAAATTCACTAACAAAGACGGATTGCCATCATGAGTAAACGTACTTTTCAACCTAGCAACCTGAAGCGCAAGCGTTCTCACGGCTTCCGCGCTCGTATGGCTACTGTAGGCGGCCGTAAGGTGCTTGCACGTCGTCGTGCGAAAGGTCGCGCTCGTTTATCTGCGTAAGTAGATAACTAGGTGACTAGCTATACCTTTTCGCGGGAGTTACGTTTGTTAACTCCCGCGCAATTTAAATCTGTATTCTCCAATCCAATCAAAGCATCCTCTGCTGAAATAACTCTGCTCGCAATTCCAAATTCAGAGCAACATCCCCGTTTAGGATTAACTGTGGCCAAACGTTTTGTTAAACGTGCAAACCAACGTAATCGCATTAAACGTGTGATAAGAGATAGTTTTCGTTTACATCAACACGACATCCCAGATATCGATATCGTTGTATTAGTCAGAAATGGCGTGATGGAAATGGAAAATGCAGAGATACAAAAATTAATAGAAAAGCTATGGCACAAACTCAGTCGCCGTTACAATGGCTAGCAACTACGTTTATACGTGGTTACCAAATTTTTATCAGCCCTTTATTGGGACCGCGTTGTCGGTTCAATCCAACCTGTTCTTATTATGCTATAGAAGCAATAAAAACACATGGAACAGTGAAAGGTAGTTGGTTTGCAATGAAACGCATATTAAAATGTCACCCTTTACATCCCGGCGGTAGTGATCCCGTCCCCCCTAAAAATGACAGGTGTAATAAATAGGCTATGGAATCTCAACGCAATATATTGCTAATCGGTCTGCTTTTTGTCAGCTATTTAATGTGGACACAGTGGCAAACAGATAAAGCACCAAAACCGGCAACAGCTCAAACTGTTACCCAAACTAACGCCTCATCACAGCACAGTGCTGATGTTCCAGAAGCAGATATCTCAGGGACACCAGTAGAATTACCTGCAACGACAAACCTTATTAGCGTCAACACTGACCAGCTTGATATTAAAATCAGCCCAGTTGGTGGTGACATTGTTTATGCTGCATTAGTAGAACATAAACGCGAAATCGACAGTAACGACCCCTTTGTTATTTTAGATCAGCAAAATGAGTTCACTTATATTGCTCAAAGTGGACTTATTGGGCGTGATGGTATTGATAGCAGCGCTAAAGGCCGTGCAACATATAATGTTCAGGCTAGCTCATATTCTTTAGCTGATGGTAAAGACACATTAACAGTGCCATTTACATACACAGCAGATAACGGTGTCACCTACGTAAAAACCTTTACGTTTACCCGTGGTCAATATGACATCAAAGTTGATTACAGCATCAACAACATTTCAGCTGCACCATTACAAGTGCAAATGTATGGTCAAATTAAGCAAACGATTAAAGAATCAGAAAGTAGCATGATGATGCCAACCTACCGTGGTGGCGCTTTCTCGACTCAAGATACTCGTTATGAAAAATATAACTTTGACGATATGGCTGACAAGAACCTAGCTAAAGTTACACTCGGTGGTTGGGCTGCAATGCTTCAACATTACTTTGTGTCAGCTTGGGTTCCACCAGCAACAGATTCAAATACTATTTTCACAAGCTTAAGTGCTGGTGGATTAGCTAACATTGGTTTCCGTGGCGCGGTATATGATATTGCACCTGGCGCAACACAAAATATTAGCTCACAGTTTTATGTCGGTCCTAAAAACCAAAAAGCGCTTTCAGCGATTTCTGAAACCTTAAACCTAGTTGTTGATTACGGTTTCTTATGGTGGTTAGCCATTCCAATCCATTGGTTATTGATGTTCTATCAATCATTTGTGGGTAACTGGGGTGTAGCAATCATTTTGATAACACTGACAGTGCGTGGTGGTTTATACCCACTAACGAAGAAGCAATATACCTCAATGGCCAAAATGCGTAATCTTCAGCCTAAATTGACTGAGATGAAAGAACGCTTTGGTGATGACCGTCAGAAGATGGGTCAAGCCATGATGGAGTTGTATAAGAAAGAGAAAGTAAACCCTATGGGCGGTTGCTTACCTATTCTGTTACAGATGCCGATCTTCATCGCACTTTACTGGGTATTGCTTGAAAGTTATGAATTACGCCATGCGCCATTCATGCTTTGGATTACCGACTTATCAGTACAAGATCCATACTATGTATTGCCATTGTTGATGGGCTTATCAATGTTCTTGATGCAGAAAATGCAGCCTGTAGCGCCAACAATGGATCCAATGCAAGTGAAAATGATGCAGTGGATGCCGGTTATCTTTACCGTGTTCTTCTTATGGTTCCCAGCAGGTCTAGTACTTTACTGGTTAGTGGGTAACTTAGTTGCCATCACTCAACAGAAGATTATTTATGCTGGTCTTGAGAAAAATGGCATAAAATAGCCTAAGCTCAATCTTGTATAACTGATTAAAAAGGCGGCTGATTAGCCGCCTTTTCCTTTATCAATTTTATAGGTACTACCGTGACAACAGACACTATTGTGGCGCAAGCCACCGCACCTGGACGAGGTGGCGTAGGTATCATTCGTGTATCAGGCGACTTAGCCACTAATGTCGCAACGGCGATTATTGGCCATGTTCCAAAAACCCGTTATGCAGAATATTGTGACTTTAACAATGCCGACGGTCAGGTTATTGACCAAGGTATTGCACTTTTCTTTAAAGGTCCCAATTCATTTACTGGCGAAGATGTCCTTGAACTGCAAGGCCATGGCGGCCAAATTGTGCTGGATATGTTGATTAAACGCGTCATGGAAATTGACGGCATACGTATAGCCAGGCCTGGTGAATTCAGCGAACAAGCCTTTATGAATGATAAGCTCGACTTAACTCAGGCAGAAGCGATTGCTGACTTAATCGATGCCACCAGTGAGCAAGCTGCCAAAAGTGCATTGCTATCACTCCAAGGTGAGTTCTCAAAAGAAGTTCACGAGCTTGTCGACCAAGTGACCAACTTACGTTTGTATGTCGAAGCTGCGATTGATTTTCCAGATGAAGAAGTCGATTTTTTATCTGATGGTAAAATTGCCAATGCCTTATATAAAATCATCGATAAATTAGACATAGTGCAAGACAGTGCCAAGCAAGGCTCCATTATCCGCGAAGGTATGAAGGTAGTGATTGCCGGCCGTCCTAATGCCGGTAAATCAAGCTTACTCAATGCACTAGCCGGTAAAGAGTCGGCAATTGTCACTGAAATTGCTGGCACAACTCGTGACGTACTACGTGAACACATCCACTTAGACGGTATGCCACTGCACATCATAGATACTGCGGGGTTAAGAGACACACTCGACACAGTTGAACAAATTGGCATTGAGCGCGCATGGGCCGAAATAGCCACTGCAGATAGAGTCTTGTTTATGGTTGATGGCACTACAACTGAGGCTATCGACCCTCGCGAGATTTGGCCAGACTTTATCGACCGCCTTCCATCAAAACTCGGCGTAACGGTTATTCGTAATAAAGCTGACATAACTGGTGAAACCTTAAATAATACTGAAGAACAAGGTTACAGCGTTTACCGCATCTCAGCTAAGACAGGCTTAGGTGTTGAAGAATTAAAACAACATCTTAAATCATTAATGGGCTACCAAAGTAACTTAGAAGGCGGCTTTATTGCACGTCGTCGCCATTTGGAAGCACTCGATCTTGCCGCCAGTCACTTGCAGTTAGGTAAAGAGCAGCTTGAAGTGTATTTAGCCGGAGAGTTACTGGCTGAAGAACTGCGTATGTGCCAAATGGCATTATCTGAAATCACCGGTAAATTTACCTCAGACGATTTGCTCGGTAAGATTTTTGGCTCATTTTGTATCGGAAAATAATCAAGCTATGATCCCCACACTCGCAAATCAGGTTGTGATACTCGATTTTGAAACCACTGGATTATCACCCGATAATGGCGACCGAGCCATTGAAATTGGTGCGGTAAAACTAGTTAATGGTCAAATAGTCGATACCTTTCAGGAACTGATTAATCCTGGTCGGCGAGTGAATAGCTTTATTGAGCAGTACACTGGCATCAGTAATGAAATGCTGAAACATGCCCCAGCGTCTAAACAAGTCATGGGGCAGTTTGCCAAATTTATTGCTGGCTTTAATCTGGTGGCACACAATGCCAGCTTTGATAAAAAGTTTCTCGATGCTGAATTTAGCCATAATAAACTGCATTACACTGGTCAGTTTGCTTGCTCGTTATTATTGTCTCGACGTATTAGCCAAGATGCCCCGAATCATAAGCTTGGCACACTTGTAGATCATCACCAGTTACCTAACGATGGTGTGTTTCACCGCGCTTTAGCCGATGCCACCATGACCAGCCATTTATGGTTATATCAAATTGATGTGTTACAGCAGCAACTGCCCAAGCAAGCTATTACTATTGATATCATCAATAAAATATCCAGCCTTCCAAAAGCGCAAATTGCGCGTTATCTGCGAACCATGAGTTAAATCTCAGCCTAAAAAAATAAGCTTGGGAACCTAATAGACTACAACCAAACAGGGTTAATTAAAGCTGTTGCGATAACTTATCAACCAGCAATCTCACTTTAGGTGATAAATGGCGATTATGTGGATACAAAGCCCAAATACCTTCTTTAGGTTGTTGAAAAGATGCAAGTAATACCACTAACTCCCCTTCAGCAATAGCATCATTGACGTAATATCCCGGTAACTGCACAATCCCCAAACCACAAATAGCCGCATTTAATAAACTCAAACCACTACTACAGGCCAAAGATCCATGCACTTTTACCGTCTTGGGTTTACCTTGCTCAATAAAATGCCAATGAGACTGACTGCCAATTAAACAATTGTGCTGGCTCAACTCTGATAACGCATAAGGCGTACCGTATTTAGCGATATAACTCGGAGCTGCGCACACATATTGGCTGCGACTTGTCAGTCGCTTTGCCATCATGGTTGAATTAGTTAACCGCCCTAACCTAATAGCCAAATCATACCCACCATCCACCAAGTCAAGTTGCTGATTAGTCAGCTCGCAAATCACTTCAATGTCGGGATATTGTTGCATAAAATCAATGACTATCGGCATGATAAACTTTTCACCGTAAGTTACTGGTGCGGTAATTCTAATAAGTCCCTGTGGCTTATCTTTTAAGCTGGAAATAGCACGCTCAGCCTCATCAAGGCTGTTTAATACTTGGCGGCAATGCTGATAGTAAACTGTACCTTCTTCGGTTAACGATACTTTACGAGTGGTGCGATAAAATAATTTGGTGTTTAAACGATTTTCAAGCTGACTGATTTGTCGACTCACTTGCGCAGTAGAAATACTTAAACGCTTACCCGCCACGGTAAAACTGTCAGTTTCAGCCACAGCCACAAACTCAAAAATGCCTTCCCACTTCATCATTATTACATTCTCGTAAAAGTCATTTACAAAATAAGCTAATTATCATTGTATGATAAACAAATACAATAGCTAAATACACTACACTGTAGTAATACCTCTTAACCATGTTGACCATGGTCGTTAATGTTAAGGAAATCATTTATGTCAGCACAATTTATAAAATCAAAAGCCGCTATTGCTTGGGGACCAGGCCAGCCACTATCGGTAGAAGAAGTCGACGTAATGTACCCAAAAGCTGGTGAAGTGATGGTACGTATTGTGGCATCAGGTGTCTGTCATACCGATGCTTTCACGCTTTCAGGTGATGATCCTGAAGGGGTATTCCCAGCTATTCTTGGTCATGAAGGCGGCGGTATTGTTCACATGGTCGGTGAAGGCGTGACTAGCGTACAAGTTGGCGATCATGTTATTCCGTTATACACAGCAGAATGTGGAAAATGTAAATTCTGTACCTCAGGTAAAACCAACCTCTGTAGTGCCGTTCGTGCGACCCAAGGTAAAGGACTTATGCCTGATGGCACTACGCGTTTCTTTAAAGATGGCGAGCCAATCTTCCATTATATGGGCTGCTCAACTTTCTCGGAATACACAGTATTACCAGAAATATCATTAGCTAAAGTTAACCCAAGTGCGCCACTTGAAGAAGTCTGTTTACTGGGTTGTGGTGTCACCACAGGCATTGGTGCAGTACTTAAAACAGCTAAAGTGCAACCAGGTGATACGGTTGCTATTTTTGGTTTAGGTGGCATTGGTTTATCGGCCATTATTGGCGCGACTATGGCAGGAGCTAGCCGTATTATTGGTATTGATTTAAACGAATCAAAATTTGA
This sequence comes from Shewanella sp. SR43-4, assembly GCF_014163845.1. NCBI lineage: Bacteria > Pseudomonadati > Pseudomonadota > Gammaproteobacteria > Alteromonadales > Shewanellaceae > Shewanella > Shewanella sp. SR43-4. Next base: position 48,317 of record NZ_JACJEB010000019.1, read on the forward strand.
ATTGGCTAAAAAACTTGGCGCGACTGACTGTATTAATCCTAAGGATTTTGATAAACCAATCCAAGATGTGATTGTTGAAATGACTGACGGTGGTGTCGATTTCTCATTTGAATGTATTGGTAACGTCAATGTAATGCGCAGTGCATTAGAGTGCTGCCATAAAGGCTGGGGCGAGTCGGTGATTATTGGTGTTGCTGGTGCCGGCCAAGAAATATCAACCCGTCCATTCCAGTTAGTCACTGGTCGTGTATGGCGTGGCAGCGCATTTGGTGGCGTTAAAGGACGCAGTGAGTTACCTGGTATTGTTGAACAATACTTAGCGGGTGAGTTTAAGTTAGACCAATTTATTACTCACACCATGGGCCTTGAAGGTATTAACGAAGCATTTGATTTAATGCACAAAGGCGAAAGTATTCGAAGTGTGATTCACTTTGCTAAGTAATATTTAATTGCTCATCACAGGCGCAGTTAAGGGTAAAGTCACTTAACTGCGTTCTGATAAATAAGGACACATAATGACCATTGAAAGTATCAGCAGTACCAAAGCATTTGGTGGTTGGCATAAACAATATAGTCATCATTCAAGCACGCTTAATTGTGCAATGCGGTTTGCCATTTACTTGCCGCCCCAAGCAGAAAGCCAAGCAGTACCTGTTTTATATTGGTTGTCAGGACTCACTTGTACTGATGAAAATTTTATGCAAAAAGCAGGTGCACAACGTATAGCAGCTGAATTAGGTATGGCGATAGTCGCGCCCGATACTAGCCCTAGAGGAGAAGGCGTCGCAGATGATCCCGACGGCGCTTATGACTTTGGTTTAGGTGCAGGCTTTTATCTTAATGCTACCAAACCGCCATTTAGTCAGCATTATCAAATGTATGATTACGTGGTTAACGAACTGCCGGCATTGATTGAAGCTCATTTTCCGGTAACAGAACAACGTAGTATAAGCGGCCATTCCATGGGTGGACATGGTGCCTTAACCATCGCACTTAAAAATCCGCACAGATATAATAGCTTGTCAGCATTTAGTCCAATCTGTCATCCAATGGACTGTCCTTGGGGTATAAAAGCATTTCGCGGCTACTTAGGTGATGATCAGCAACAATGGCAGCAATACGACAGCTGTGAGTTGATGGCTAAAAGCCAGCAATTTGTGCCTGCGCTGGTGGACCAAGGCAGTAAGGACAACTTTTTAGACGAACAACTAAAACCGCAAATCTTAGTGCAAGCCGCTAAAAACAAAGGCTACCCGCTAGAACTAAGAATGCAGCCAGGCTATGACCACAGCTATTATTTTATCGCGACCTTTATTGAAGACCATCTGCGTTTTCATGCAAAGCACTTAGCCCTTTTATAGACAGCTACTGTCATTAAAATAAAAACGAGCCCTTCAGGCTCGTTTTTTATCTCTATGAATACCCTAATGACTTTTTTCTAAGCGAGAAAAATAATCTTTTGCTGCAGCCCTAACCTTAGGCGCCAGCAATAAAGCAGACGTCATAGTCGGTATTGCCATTAACGCGTAAGCGGCATCAATAATGTTAACAATTTCTTGCAAGCTAGCCGTTGCGGCAAACAAAATGGCTAATAAATAAAAGTATTGGTAAAAACGGATACGTTTACGCCCAAATAGAAACGCAAAACACTGACCACCATAAAATGCTTGGGTAAATATGGTACTAATGCTGAAAAATATCACACATAAAATAAGTAAATACGGCCCAACACCAGGCATAGTAATTTCAAAAGCTTGCGCCGATAAATTAACCCCTTCAGCTTCAGTACCTTGCCACACACCCGAGATTAAAATAATCATAGCAGTGGCAGTACAAACCAATAGAGTATCAATAGCAGGGCCTAACATGGCCACTAAGCCTTCTTTAACTGGTTCATTGGTTTTGGCACTACCATGAGCCATAACCTCAGTGCCTATCCCAGCCTCGTTTGAGAATGCAGCACGACGAATACCAATTAGCATAGTCCCTAAAATACCGCCACCTACTGAATTTAATGAAAAAGCCTCGGAGAAAATAAGACTAAAATATCCCGGTATTTGCTCAATATTTGTCACTATTACATACGCAGCGCAGCTCATGTAAATTAAGATCATTAATGGCACAACTTTAGATGCTACTGTCGCGATCCGCTTAATACCGCCTAAAATCACGCTGGCAACAATCACCATCACCACAATACCTAAGCTTAAATCGAGCCAAAAAGTGGATTGATCGGCAGGAAAATGACCTGGTTTAACAAATACCCATTCACGAATGATCTGCACTAATTGATTAGAATTGAATAAAGGAAAGTTACCAATTAAACCAACAACGCAGAAAAACACGGCTAAAAAATGCCATTTTTTACTCAATCCTTGGGTAATGATGTACATAGGACCACCCTGCACATCACCATTCTCATCTTTACCGCGGTACATAATGGCTAAGGTACAGGTAAAAAACTTGGTTGCCATACCAACAATAGCGCTAATCCACATCCAAAAAATAGCCCCTGGGCCACCCACCATAATGGCAACAGCGACACTACCAATATTGCCCATTCCCACGGTACCAGCCATGGCACTGGATAACGCCCCAGCATGACTAATATGACCTTCGGCGCCATCATCAGGATACTTGCCCCTAACGACATTAATCGCGTGACCTATATAGCGAAAAGGCACAAATCGAGAGTAAATAAGGAAGAATAACCCGCCGCCGACGAGTAAAATAAGCATGTGTGGACCCCATGCAAGGTCGGCAAATTGTTTAGTTATTTCAGCAATATTCATTAAAACCTGTTGTTATATTGTTAAATAGAGCTTAAGAAAATACTGATATTACCCACACAGCGCAATGAAAAATAAGCGTAAAATAGATGAATAAATTTAATCATTGGAAATCAACATGACAAAAATAGCATTATTAGTAGGCACAACATTAGGCGGTTCAGAATATGTTGCCGATGAAATGGCAGCTCAACTAACTCAGTTAGATCATCAAACAGAGGTATTTATAGAGCCAAATTTGGATGAATTAGCTGATTTTTCACTGTGGATCATTGTCTGTTCTACTCATGGAGCTGGCGATCTACCCGATAATATCGTGCCTTTTTATCAACAATTAATGATCGAAAAGCCCGATCTTAGTCATATTAAGTTCGCATTGTGTGCAATTGGCGACTCAAGCTATGATACTTTTTGCCAAGGACCTGAGAAAATCATCGCACAACTTTTACAGCATGGATCAAATGCTATTGTGGATAAGCTCCAAATCGATGTACAACACGATCCTATCCCTGAAGAACCTGCTCTAGCGTGGTTGTTACAATGGCAGCATCTTATCTAAACACCAATAACCCCGATCTTATCTTGCATAAATCATGATCAATCCACAGATTAGATCACACTTACCCACAATATAACCTTTATAAGTATAACTTTGTGGATAAGCTATTATTTTTAGCGATCATAACTCTGTACTATTCACACTCCGATCCGCTCAATGATCACCCTTGTGGATAAGTAGCCGATCTATCCCCATGTTATCTTGAGTTTGATCGCGATCAGATCACAGGTTAGTTTTCACTTTACTATATGATTTTAATCAGGAATAAAAGTTATCAACAGAAAAGTCCGATCCTAATAATAAACATAATAAAAAGATCTATATAAAGATCTTAAGATCTATTAAGCAAACCGCATATTGATCAATCAATGAAAAATGATCGTTCACGTTAAGACAAGCAAGTGCTAAAATGATCCAATCGAAAAAAGATTAAATTCGAATTCAACTTTCTTAGCTATCAAAGGTCAGATAATGCATTTTCATGAACGGTTTGATGTAATTGTTGTAGGTGGTGGTCATGCCGGAACTGAAGCCGCACTTGCTGCTGCAAGAATGGGCTCAAAAACATTATTGTTAACCCACAACATCGACACACTTGGGCAAATGTCTTGCAACCCTGCTATCGGCGGAATAGGTAAAGGCCATTTAGTTAAAGAAATTGATGCTTTGGGCGGTGCTATGGCAACAGCTACTGACTTTGCAGGCATTCAATTTAGAACATTAAATTCAAGCAAAGGCCCAGCCGTTCGTGCAACACGAGCCCAAGCAGACAGAGCTTTATATCGCCAAAAGATCCAAAGTATTTTACAGAACCAAGTTAACTTACGTATTTTTCAACAAGCTGTAGACGATTTAGTTGTTGAAAATAATAAAGTTGTTGGTGTAGTAACTCAAATGGGACTAGCATTTGAAGCGCCAGCGATCGTATTAACAACAGGCACATTTTTAAGCGGCAAAATTCATATTGGAATGCAAAATTACAGTGGTGGTAGAGCGGGTGATCCTCCAGCCATTGCGTTAGCAAATCGATTACGTGAATTAAATATACGTGTTGGTCGCTTAAAAACCGGTACACCACCACGTATCGATGCCAATAGCATAGATTTTTCACAAATGACCGAACAAAAGGGTGATACACCATTACCAGTTATGTCATTTATTGGTGATGTCAGCCAACATCCAAGACAAATTTCATGTTTTATTACTCATACCAATGAGAAAACCCACGATATTATTCGTGGCGGATTAGATCGCAGCCCTATGTATTCTGGCGTGATTGAAGGGATCGGACCCCGTTACTGTCCATCAATTGAAGATAAAATTCATCGTTTTGCAGATAAATCGTCACATCAGATCTTTATTGAGCCAGAAGGCTTAAGCACTAATGAGATCTATCCAAACGGTATCTCAACCAGTTTGCCATTTGACGTACAGTTAAATTTAGTTCGATCAATTAAAGGTATGGAAAACGCTGAAATTATGCGCCCAGGCTATGCGATTGAATATGACTATTTTGATCCTCGCGATCTTAAAAACTCATTAGAAACTAAGGCCATTGAAGGACTTTATTTCGCAGGTCAGATTAATGGCACCACAGGCTATGAAGAAGCAGGTGCTCAAGGCTTACTTGCAGGTATGAACGCATCACTACAAGTTCAAGGCAAAGAAGCGTGGTGCCCTCGTCGTGATCAAGCTTATCTTGGCGTACTAGTAGATGATTTATCTACTTTAGGCACTAAAGAACCGTACCGCATGTTCACCAGCCGCGCAGAATATCGTTTGTTACTTCGTGAAGATAATGCTGATTTACGCTTAACAGAAAAAGGCCGTGAACTTGGATTAGTTGATGATAATCGCTGGGCATCATTTGTTACCAAGAGAGAATCAATTGAATTAGAACTTCAGCGTTTACGCGGCCAATGGGTTCACCCTAACTCACCTTTGCTTGAAGTACTTAATCCACAATTAAATACGCCTATTTCACGTGAAGCATCATTTGAAGACCTACTTCGTCGTCCGGAAATGGATTATACCAAATTGATGTCTCTGGAAGGTTTTGGACCTGGACTAGAAGATCCTCAAGCAGCTGAGCAAGTACAAATTCAGGTAAAATATTCGGGTTATATTCAGCGTCAACAAGATGAAATTGATAAAGCTATTCGTCATGAAAGCTCACTATTACCACTTGATCTGGATTATCAAGAGGTCCCAGGTTTATCTAATGAAGTGATCGCAAAATTGAATAACCATAAACCCGATACTGTCGGGCAAGCATCACGGATCTCAGGGATCACTCCAGCAGCAATCTCAATTTTGCTAGTTCATTTGAAAAAAAGAGGTTTATTGCGAAAAATAGCCTAAAACAGATCATTTTTTCAAATCAATAACACAAGGGAAGCCATAAGGCTTCCCTTAGTGCTTTTACGGCTTCATAATAACTGCCGTCTTTATAACGTAACTTACGAGGCTTTCTGTGTTATCTGCCCAACTTAAATCCTATTTAGCTGAAATGAATATGTCGGCCACTGAATTACAACAAAAACAATTAATAGGTTTTGTTGAAATGCTTAATAAATGGAATAAGGCTTATAACCTCACCTCCGTTCGCGATCCTGAGCAAATGTTAATCCGCCATGTTATGGACAGTTTAACCGTTTCTCCTTATCTTGAAGGGCAGCGTTTTATCGATGTGGGAACCGGTCCTGGTTTACCAGGGATCCCATTAGCCATTATGAATCCAGATAAGCAGTTTGTATTACTCGATAGTTTAGGTAAACGGATCCGTTTTCAGAAGCAGGTTCAGTTCGAGTTAAAAATTAATAACATCACTTCAATAGAAAGTCGTGTTGAAGCTTATAATCCTGATATTAAATTTGACGGAGTATTAAGCAGAGCATTTGCATCTATTCAAGATATGCTCAGTTGGTGTCACCATTTACCAACTGAAAAAGGCACTTTTTATGCATTAAAAGGCCAGTTAAATCAGCAAGAATTAGACGACATGCCAACAGGATTTTCGTTGGTAGAAACCATAGTATTGCATGTACCAAAGTTAGATGAACAGCGACATTTATTAAAAATTGCTAAGCAATAAATCGCATTTCTTTCGCTAATAAAGCTAACCGGACATCAATAATTAAAGACAGGATGACATTGTGGGTAAAATCATTGCCGTAGCCAACCAAAAAGGTGGCGTTGGAAAAACAACAACTTGCGTTAATTTAGCCGCATCACTTGCCGCCACAAAGCGTAGAGTGTTGTTGATCGATTTGGATCCGCAAGGTAATGCGACTATGGGCAGTGGTATCGATAAGTATGAAGTCGATAACACAGCTTATGAATTATTAGTCGAAGAAAAACCCTTTGCTGAGATTGTGATTAAAAATACCGTTGGAAAATATGATTTGATCGCAAGTAATGGTGATGTTACTGCGGCAGAAATTAAATTGATGGAATTTTATGCTCGTGAAATCCGTTTACGTAATGCATTAGCGCCAATCAAAGATGATTACGATTATATTTTCATCGACTGCCCGCCATCACTCAATATGCTTACCGTGAATGCTATGTCTGCTGCAGATTCAGTACTTGTGCCAATGCAATGCGAATATTATGCCCTAGAAGGTTTAACGGCATTGATTGATACCATTACTAAGCTAGGCGCCATGGTCAATCCAACCCTGAGCATAGAAGGTATTTTACGCACTATGTATGATCCGCGTAATCGTTTATCTAATGATGTATCTGATCAACTCAAGCAACATTTTGGCGAAAAAGTATATCGTACCGTCATACCGCGAAATGTTCGTTTAGCCGAAGCCCCTAGTTTTGGTGCACCTGCCATGTATTACGACAAATCGAGTGCTGGCGCTAAAGCTTATTTAGCCCTAGCGGGTGAAATTATCCGTCGTGCAGAACAGCAAACTCAACCAAAACAAGCGTAGGATATAAAAATGACTTTAAAAAAGCGCGGTTTAGGTAAAGGCTTGGATGCCTTATTAAGCCACAGTAATGCCGCTAGTCGTAAAAGTGATCAGGCTGAAGAACAGCAATCTACTCCGCTAAGTGACTTACTCCACCTCGATCTTGACTTATTACAGCCCGGTAAATATCAACCTCGTAAAGATATGTCGCCAGAAGCATTAGAAGAACTGGCTGAGTCTATTCGTGCTCAAGGGGTGATACAACCGATAGTGATCCGTAAAATTTCTGAAACTCATTATGAAATTATTGCCGGTGAACGCCGTTGGCGTGCTGCTCAATTAGCTAAATTAAATAAAGTCCCGTGTATTGTTAAGCAAGTGGCTGATGATGCCGCGGTCGCTATCGCGTTAATTGAAAATATTCAGCGTGAAGACTTAAATGCAATGGAAGAAGCGATTGCATTACAACGATTACTTGAAGAATTTGAATTAACTCATCAACAAGTTGCTGATGCTGTAGGTAAATCTCGTGTAAGTGTGTCTAATTTATTACGTTTAAATAGCCTTAATGAGCCTGTTAAACGTTTGTTAGAGAATGGTGATATCGACATGGGCCATGCGCGTGCGTTATTGGCATTAGAGGGTGATGAACAGACAAATTTAGCTCGATTAGTGGCTTCTAAAGAAATGACTGTTCGAGAAACTGAACGATTAGTGAATAAAGCCTTAAATCCGACTAAAGACGCCGAAACACCAGCTAAAGATCATGATGTTAGCCGCTTAGAACAAGAGTTAATTGAAAGACTCGGTGCCAAGGTTGCCATCAATCATGGCAGTAAAGGTAAAGGCAAAATTGTAATAAATTACCAGAATCTTGCTGAATTAGACGGAATTTTAAATAAAATCCGATGATTTGTGAATCAAACCAATTTCATTAGTAAGTTTGTGACAGAGCTCTAATTTTTGTTTTCGATAATTTAGCGCCGAATAGTGTGCAAAATCGTCGTTTTACTATCATCAAAGTTGCAAACAAAGCGCGAAAAGGTATACTTTGCAGGCTTTTTGAATCTTAAGGCTAGTTTAATATTTTAAATTTAACATTAGGACCGCGAAAAGCAATAATGCGGAGATATGAAGTTGGGTAATGTTTTAGCGCGTCGTGGCAGGTTAGCAGCCTATAAATTAGTGCTGGTACAAGCTATCGTCGCGAGTATTATTTCAACACTATTTTTCGTTATGTGGGGAGCACAGTATGGCCTATCTGCACTTGCAGGTGGTGTAATTGCTGTACTTCCTAATTTTGTATTCGCAACCCTAGCTTTCTCACATAGTGGAGCAAGCTCTGCAGCAAAAGTGATTAAAAGCTTTTACTGGGGGGAAGCGGTAAAGATGCTGTTGACCATTGGATTATTTTCGTTAGTGTTTATCAATATGAAAGTCGGTTTTATGCCGCTTTTTACCTGTTATTCATTAGCGTTAGTTGTACATTGGATAGCACCTTTATATTTCAAGCAAAGTTAAGTGGGATGAATCATGGCTGCAACTGGTGAAGCGTTAACACCGCAGGGCTATATCCAACATCACCTTACCAATTTAAGTGTTGGTGAAGGGTTTTGGACTTGGCACATTGATTCGTTGCTCTTTTCGGTTGGGCTTGGAATGTTGTTCTTATGGCTGTTTTACCGTGCCGGCAAAAATGCGACAACAGGCGTTCCTGGCAAATTTCAATGTTTTGTTGAGATGATTGTTGAGTTCGTAGATAGCAGTGTGAAAGAAACTTTTCACGGCCGCAATCCTGTTATTGCACCTTTAGCTCTGACAATTTTCGTCTGGATTTTCATGATGAACTTCATGGATATGATCCCAGTCGATTGGTTACCTGCATTAGCTTCGTTAGCTGGTGTGCCATACCTAAAAGTTGTTCCGACTACTGACGTTAACATTACCTTCAGCTTAGCTCTTGGTGTGTTTGTGCTGATTATTTATTACAGCATTAAAGTCAAAGGTGTTTCAGGTTTTGTTAAAGAACTAACATTTCAGCCTTTTAACCATTGGGCAATGATACCCGTCAACTTATTATTAGAAACAGTGACTCTAGTTGCGAAGCCGATTTCATTGGCTCTACGACTATTTGGTAACTTGTACGCTGGTGAGTTGATATTTATCCTTATTGCATTGATGTACGGTTCTAACGTGGCGTTATCTGCTCTAGGTGTAGGATTACAACTAGGTTGGTTAATTTTCCATATTTTAGTTATTACTTTACAAGCATTTATTTTCATGATGTTGACTATTGTTTATTTAAGCATGGCACATGAAGATCATTAAGGGTAACCGAAAAATTTTTTGACCTAAATCATTAATAACAACGATTTAGAATATTGGAGATAGATATGGAAACTGTATTAGGAATGACGGCTATTGCTGTTGCTCTACTTATTGGTATGGGTGCATTAGGAACAGCTATCGGTTTCGGCCTTTTAGGTGGAAAGTTTTTAGAAGGTGCAGCTCGTCAGCCAGAAATGGCGCCTATGTTACAAGTTAAAATGTTCATCGTAGCGGGTCTTCTAGATGCCGTAACTATGATTGGTGTAGGTATTGCGCTATTTATGCTATTTACTAACCCATTGGGTGCAATGCTTTAACTAACGCTTCTGTCTTTAATCTAACTAGGAGGCTGTTGTGAATTTCAACGCTACCCTATTCGGTCAGACGGTTGCCTTTATTCTCTTCGTGTGGTTTTGCATGAAGTTTGTATGGCCTCCGTTGATGAATGCCATCGAAGAACGCCAGAAGAAAATTGCTGATGGTCTGGCGGATGCCGGCCGTGCAGCAAAAGATCTAGAGTTAGCACAAATTAAAGCTACTGAGCAACTAAAAGAAGCAAAAGTAACTGCCAACGAAATTATTGAGCAAGCTAATAAGCGTAAGGCTCAAATCGTTGATGAAGCTAAAGTTGAAGCACAAACTGAGCGAGCTAAAATTATCGCCCAGGGTCAAGCAGAAATTGAAAACGAACGTAATCGCGTGAAAGACGACCTGCGTAAGCAAGTTGCTTCTCTAGCCATCATTGGTGCAGAGAAAATTCTTGAACGTACGATTGATCCAGAAGCCCACAGTGACATTGTTAATAAACTTGTTGCTGAAATTTGATTAAGGGAGTTGAGTTATGGCTGAATTAAGCACCATCGCTCGCCCTTACGCAAAGGCAGCTTTTGATTTTGCTGTTGAGCATAAAGCAGTAGATAGTTGGACAGAAATGTTAACTTTCGCTTCATTGGTGAGTGAAAACGAATCAATCAAGCCACTGCTAAATGGTACTCTCGCGAGTACAGAACTAGCTTCACTGTTTATTAAAGTATGCGGTGAGCAAGTCAATGAGCAAGGTCAAAACCTGATAAAGGTAATGGCTGAAAACGGTCGTTTAGGGATACTGTCAACAGTATCGCTACTTTTTGCTGAATACCGTAATGAGTGGGCAAAAGAAGTTGAGGCCGATGTGGTTTCTGCTACTGAGCTAAGCTCTGAGCAACAGCAGCAAATTAGTGTTTCTTTAGAGAAACGTCTCGCACGCAAAGTTAAGCTGAATTGCAGCATCGACGCATCGCTTATTGGCGGTGTAATTATTAAATCAGGCGACCTAGTCATTGATGGCTCGGTAAGCGGTAAGTTATCGCGTTTGTCTGAAAAGCTGCAGTCGTAATTGGGAGTTTGAGCATGCAACTGAATTCCACTGAAATCAGCGATCTGATTAAGCAGCGGATCGAGCAGTTCGACGTCGTTAGTGAAGCTCGCAACGAAGGTACTATCGTTGCAGTAAGTGACGGCATCATTCGCATTAACGGCCTAGCCGATGTAATGCAAGGTGAAATGATCGAACTGCCTGGTGGCTGTTTTGCAATCGCGTTGAACTTAGAACGTGATTCTGTCGGCGCCGTAGTGATGGGGCCTTATGCTAATTTAGCAGAAGGTGATAAAGTTAGAACCACTGGTCGTATTCTTGAAGTACCGGTGGGTCGTGGTCTACTTGGCCGCGTTGTTAACACTCTAGGTGAGCCTATTGATGGAAAAGGACCTATCGACAACGATGGTTTCTCTCCTGTTGAAGTAATTGCCCCTGGTGTTATTGAACGTAAGTCAGTATCACAACCAATCCAAACTGGTTATAAAGCCGTTGATGCCATGATCCCTATTGGTCGTGGTCAACGTGAATTGATTATTGGTGACCGTCAGACTGGTAAAACAGCGATGGCTATTGATGCAATTATCAACCAGAAAGAATCAGGCATTAAGTGTGTCTATGTTGCTATTGGTCAGAAAGCTTCTACCATCGCAAACGTAGTACGCAAGCTTGAAGAACATGGTGCATTAGCTAACACTATCGTTGTTGTTGCATCAGCTTCTGAAGCTGCAGCACTGCAATATTTAGCGCCATATTCTGGTTGTTCTATGGGTGAATACTTCCGTGACCGCGGTGAAGATTCTTTAATCGTATATGATGATTTGTCTAAGCAAGCAGTTGCTTATCGTCAAATTTCTCTACTATTGAAGCGTCCACCAGGACGTGAAGCATACCCAGGTGACGTATTCTATCTACACTCTCGTTTATTAGAGCGTGCTTCACGCGTAAACGTAAATTATGTAGAAAAGTTCACTAACGGTGCAGTAACAGGTCAAACCGGTTCGTTAACCGCGTTACCTATTATTGAAACCCAAGCTGGTGATGTGTCAGCGTTCGTACCGACCAACGTAATTTCTATTACTGATGGTCAGATCTTCCTTGAGACTGACTTGTTTAACTCGGGACTTCGTCCTGCAGTTAACCCAGGTATTTCTGTTTCTCGTGTTGGTGGTGCTGCGCAGACTAAGATCATCAAGAAACTGTCAGGCGGTATTCGTACAGCACTTGCACAGTATCGAGAGCTTGCTGCGTTCTCACAGTTTGCATCTGATTTAGATGATGCAACACGTGCTCAACTTGAGCATGGTGAGCGAGTAACCGAACTAATGAAGCAAAAGCAATATGCTCCTATGAGCGTTGCTGCCCAGTCTGTGTCTATTTTCGCAGCTGAAAAAGGCTACCTTAAAGGTGTTGCTTTAAATGAAATCGGTCGCTTCGAAGCCTCTCTGCTTTCATACATGAACAGTCAACATGCTGACCTAATGAACACCATCAATGCTACTGGCGATTATAACGCTGATATCGAAGGTGAGTTAAAGGCAGGCATGGACAAGTTCATTGAAACCCAAACCTGGTAATAATGAACACGGGGTGTCATTAGGCACCTCAGGTCCCAGATTGGAGAGTAGAGATGGCCAGCGCTAAAGAGATTAAAACCAAGATCGCGAGTGTTAAAAATACTCAGAAGATCACTTCCGCTATGGAAATGGTTGCCGCCAGCAAAATGCGCAGAGCGCAAGAACGCATGGCAGCGAGCCGTCCATATGCAGAAAATATGCGTAAGGTGATCGGTCACGTAGCGCAAGGTACTCTCGAGTATAAACACCCCTATTTAGAGGTGAGAGATGCCAAGCGGGTTGGTTACATTGTTGTAGCAACCGACCGTGGCCTTTGTGGTGGTTTGAACGCTAACCTATTTAAAAAGGTTGTGTCAGACGTTAAAAAGTGGAAAGAACAAGGTGCAAATGTTGAGTTTTGCCCAATTGGTGCCCGTTCTGTTCAGTTTTTTAAAAGCTTTGGTGGTGAAATATCCGCCCATGCATCAGGTTTAGGCGACTCGCCAAAACTTGCTGATTTGATTGGCACAGTTCGTGTCATGTTAAAAGCTTACAACGAAGGTAAACTGGATCGTCTGTTCATAGTATTTAACAAATTTGTGAATACCATGTCCCAGACTCCGGTGATCGAACAGCTGCTACCTTTACCTAAGTCAGATGAAGAAGTAGCTAGTTATCCTTGGGATTATATTTACGAGCCTGATCCAAAAGAAGTATTGGATTTATTGTTAACTCGTTATGTAGAGTCTCAAGTATATCAAGGTGTTGTTGAAAATATTGCCTCTGAACAGGCTGCCCGTATGGTAGCCATGAAGGCGGCAACAGATAACGCCGGCGAAATGATCGATGATTTGCAACTCGTTTATAACAAGGCCCGTCAGGCTGCGATTACGCAAGAACTGTCGGAAATTGTTGCAGGCGCTGCAGCGGTTTAGGTTTAGGTAACGAAATCAAGTTTAGAGGATTAATCATGAGCACAGGTACTGTTGTCCAAGTAATTGGCGCGGTTGTGGACGTAGAGTTTCCACAAGATTCTGTACCTCGAGTATATGACGCTCTGAAGATCACTGGTGAAGGCGCCTGTAATGGTTTGGTGCTGGAAGTTCAGCAGCAGCTAGGTGGTGGTGTTGTTCGTACCATCGCTATGGGTTCTTCTGATGGTCTGCGTCGTGGTCTAGAGGTAGCAAACTCAGGTTCACCAATTACTGTTCCGGTAGGGGTTGCAACCCTTGGCCGTATTATGAACGTATTGGGCGAGCCTATCGATGAAGCGGGTCCTATCGGTGAAGAAGAGCGTTATGTTATTCACCGTGCAGCTCCTTCATACGAAGATCAGTCAAATTCAACTGAGCTTTTAGAGACAGGTATCAAGGTTATCGACCTTGTTTGTCCTTTCGCTAAAGGTGGTAAAGTCGGTCTGTTCGGTGGTGCTGGTGTTGGTAAAACAGTTAACATGATGGAACTGATTAACAACATCGCTAAAGCTCACTCTGGTCTTTCTGTTTTCGCTGGTGTTGGTGAGCGTACCCGTGAGGGTAACGACTTCTACTACGAGATGGAAGATTCAGGCGTATTAGACAAAGTAGCCATGGTTTATGGTCAGATGAACGAGCCTCCAGGAAACCGTTTACGCGTAGCGTTAACTGGCCTGAGTATCGCTGAAAAGTTCCGTGACGAAGGTCGTGACGTATTGTTGTTCGTGGACAACATTTATCGTTATACCTTAGCCGGTACTGAAGTATCTGCACTATTAGGTCGTATGCCTTCTGCGGTAGGTTATCAGCCAACACTAGCTGAAGAGATGGGTGTTCTTCAAGAACGTATCACTTCAACTAAGTCTGGTTCGATTACTTCTGTACAAGCAGTATATGTACCTGCGGATGACTTAACTGATCCGTCACCAGCCACAACCTTCGCTCACTTAGATGCGACTGTTGTATTGTCTCGTCAAATTGCTTCTTTGGGTATTTACCCAGCGGTTGACCCATTGGATTCGACTTCACGTCAGTTAGATCCACAGGTTGTTGGCCAAGAGCATTATGATGTTGCAAACGGTGTACAAACTGTATTACAGCGTTATAAAGAGCTGAAAGACATTATTGCTATCTTGGGTATGGATGAATTGTCAGATGATGACAAAACCATGGTATTCCGAGCGCGTAAGATTGAGCGTTTCTTATCTCAACCTTTCTTCGTAGCAGAAGTCTTTACTGGTTCTCCTGGTAAGTACGTTTCTCTTAAAGACACTATTCGTGGCTTTAAGGGTATCTTGGATGGTGAGTTCGATCATATCCCTGAGCAAGCGTTCTACATGGTTGGTTCAATCGATGAAGCTGTCGAGAAAGCTAACAAAAAGAAATAACTAGGCCGTAAAGCTTAGTTCTTTAAGGAGAACTTGATGGCAGCCAAAACAGTCCAACTTGATATTGTTAGTGCAGAAAACAGCATCTACCACGGCCAAGTTAGCTTCTTTGAAGTTACTGGTGCTGAAGGTGAGTTAGGTATTATGCCTAACCATGTTGCGTTACTGACAAAAATCAAGCCTGGTATGGCGCGCTTTATCAAGCAAGATGGTAGTGAAGAAGTGTTGTATCTATCAGGTGGTTTACTTGAAGTACAACCTACTGCAATTTCAGTACTTGCTGATGTAGCATTACGTGCCGATGATATTGATGAAAAAGCTGCTTTAGAAGCCAAAGAACGTGCTGAGCAAGCAATTGCCAACGCCGGAGTTGACTTCAATTATGAAGCCGCAGCAATCGAGTTAGCCAAATCTTTGGCTCAATTACGTGTTGTTGAATGCATCAAGAAAAATATCACCAGATAATCTGATTATTTGACGCTTAAAAGGCGACTCTTTATGAGTCGCCTTTTTTATTGCCTATTATCGGCTAATTAACCCCCTGCCTGTTTTCCCTTTTGACCATATTCCGTTAAAATGAGCGCAAATCTATATCGGTTCATTAAAGGAATGCTCAATGTCGTTAAATGTTGTGATCTTAGCTGCAGGAAAAGGAACTCGGATGCGCTCAGATCTCCCAAAGGTTCTGCATCCTATTGCTCATAAAAGTATGGTGCAACATGTGATAGACACTGCCAATGCCTTAGGAGCAGATGCTATTCAGTTAGTGTATGGTTATGGCGCAGATAAATTACAAACAGCACTTGGCGAGCAAGCATTAAACTGGGTATTACAGGCTGAACAACTGGGTACCGGCCATGCGGTTGCCCAAGCAAACCCGAATATTAACGATAACGATACTGTATTAATCCTTTACGGTGATGTACCACTTATTCAGCAATCAACCTTAGAAGCATTATTAGCTGCACGCCCTGTGAATGGCTTGGCTATTTTGACTGTTAATTTACCTAACCCAAGCGGTTACGGTCGCATAGTGCGCGAACAAGGCAGCGTCGTCGGAATTGTTGAGCAAAAAGATGCTAATGCTGAACAGCTAGCCATTACCGAAGTGAACACAGGTATAATGGTTGTGCCGGGTAAGCAGTTAAAAGCCTGGTTAAATCGTTTATCGAATAATAATGCTCAAGGTGAATACTACCTTACCGACATCATTGCCATGGCAAAGGCTGATGGCGTTGAAATTAGCACATCACAGCCACAGTCGGCTATCGAAGTTGAAGGCGCTAACAACCGCGTGCAACTTGCCCAATTAGAAAGAGCTTATCAAGCTCGTGCTGCTGAAAAACTGATGCTCGACGGTGCTAATCTCCGCGATCCTGCGCGTATTGATATTCGCGGCGATGTGACTGTTGGTATGGATGTGATGATTGATGTTAACGTTATTTTTCAAGGTAAAGTAACCCTAGGTAACAATGTGACAATCGGCGCAGGTGCTATTTTGATTGATTGCGACATTGCCGATAATGCAGAAATTAAACCTTATACTATTGTAGAAGGCGCTAAGCTTGGACAAGCCGCGAGTGCAGGACCTTTTGCCCGTTTACGCCCAGGGGCAGAGCTTAAAGAAGATGCTCATATAGGTAACTTTGTCGAAATTAAAAAGAGTGTATTAGGTAAAGGTTCTAAAGCTGGCCACTTAGCCTATTTAGGTGATGCACACATTGGCGCTGGCGTGAATATTGGTGCCGGTACAATTACCTGTAACTATGATGGTGCCAATAAGTTTATTACTACCATTGAAGATGGCGTATTTGTCGGCAGTGATACTCAGTTAGTAGCACCTGTTACCATAGGCAAAAATGCCACTCTAGGGGCTGGGTCAACCATAACCAAAGATGTTGCTGAAAATGAACTGGTGATTACTCGCGTTAAACAGCGCCATATTACTGGTTGGCAGCGTCCGATAAAAATTAAAAAATAACGGTTAACTCAAATATAATCAAGCGGCCATGAGCCGCTTTTTTATTATTTATACATTTTTTATATGAAAATTATACTGAAAAAAGGTTTGTTATAAGTTTGATTTATGTTAATTAAATGTTCTTAATTGACTGGTTTTAAATGAATTTATAGCTATGTCACAAGTAAGTGTAAATTTTTCACAAATAAGTTTAAATAAAAACAATTCTCATTTATATTCCCCTCAATTGTTAGACTGAAAGTCTTATTGAGGAGTTGGTCATGGTATTTAAATATTCAGTTATAGGTTTGGCTGTTGGTTCAGCATTAATGGCGATGCCTGTTATGGCAGAAGTGTCGAGTGACGCTAACATAGAGCGCATTAATGTGACCGGTCGTACCTTTAACGATTATAAAGTTGCTACAGCATCTGGCGCTATGCGCGGTGATATCGACTTAATGGATACCCCACAGTCAGTTAATGTTATCCCTGATTTTGTTACCGATGAACAATTAGCTACTAACCTTGCAGAAGTATTAGTTAACGATTCCAGCGTGACGGCAGGAACGACACGCTGGAACCGCCAAGTCTTTAGTATCCGTGGTTTTGAGTTAGATTCGGGTAATGGTTATCTGATTAATGGCCACCAGCAATGGTCTCACTATGTACAACCTATTGAAACGCTACAGCAAGTTGAAGTGCTGAAAGGTCCTTCTAGTATGTTGTATGGCCAATCTGGTCCTGGTGGTTTAGTGAATATGGTCACTAAAAAGCCGACTTATGATTCTATGCTTGATGTGGGTATAGACACAGATGGTTACGGTTCTACCCGTGCGCAGATCGATGCGGGAGGAAGTTTAAATGATGCCCAAAGTATTCGTTATCGTGGAGTGTTAGTTAAGCAAGACACAACATATTGGCGTGAATATTCAACCACCGAAGAAAATCAAGAACGCGATCGTTGGTTAGGTTATCTTAATATGGAATTTGATTTAACTGATGATGTATTACTGTCAGTGAAATACGATCACACTCAAGATAAAGCCGGTATTGATGCCGGTGGTTGGTTAGATAAACAAGGTAATGTCATTGGCGAACGTAAAACCGTTTGGGATGCGCCTTGGGCCTTTACCGATAATACAGTGTCAAACTTAGGTGCCGATCTGACTTGGCATATGAGTGACAACTGGAAAGTCAAAGCGGGCTATAACGATCAACAATTCAATCGCCAACGTTTCGACTCAGCGCCACAATACACCACAGATCCTCTTAGTAATGGTTATAGCATTAAACCATTCGATCGTTATGATGACTGGCAACATAAAACGGCTTATGTAGATTTTACAGGCGAGTTTGATTTTGCCGGAGTTCAACATCAGTTATTAATTGGCGCAAATTACCTAGATTATTTTTATCAGCAACAGATCCAACGTGGTAAAGCCCAAACCGTGACTCCTGGGCAGCCTGTTATTAAGCCTGATCTTGATTACCATTCAAGTGTTAAAGGTGATCCTAGCGAATACAAATATTATGGCTTCTATTTGCAAGATTTAATGACGCTTAATGAACAATGGAAGCTGCTTACTGGTGTTCGTTACGATGAGCAAAAGAAAGACGGTTTAGGCCAGAACAGTTATGCGCTATCGCCTAAGTTTGGGGTGATTTACTCGCCCATGGAAAATGGCAGTGTTTACCTAAACTATTCAAAAAGTTTTACCCCGCAAGGTGCTGTTAATAATCCATTTGATGTTAACGATGAACTGGATTTAAAACCTGAATATGGTATTCAGTATGAAGTTGGTACTAAGTGGGAACTGTTCAACGATACCTTATTACTGACCGCGGCTGTATTTGATATCACCCTAGAGAATATTACAATATCTGAAGTACTCTCGACTCCAATAGGTTCCTATACTGATATTACGACTCAAGGTGGTGAGCAGAAGCATCGTGGATTTGAAGTGGGCGCTCAAGGCCAGATAAGTGACAATTGGTTTATGACATCTTCCATGATGTACCTTGATGCTGAATATCACACTGGCGATGAACGTGAAGGTAAAACGCCTGTTGATGCGCCAGAATGGTCTGCCAATATCTGGACTCGCTACCAAATGAACGAAGATTTTGCGCTGAATTTTGGTGCTATCTATGTTGGCGAGCGTTTTGCCAATACCGATAACAGTATTCGCAAAGACGGCTATGTTCGTTTTGACATTGGTGCCGCTTACACTATGGATGTTATGGGTAAAGACGTAAGCGTACGTGCAAATGTCAGAAACTTATTTGATACCGATTATATTGAAGGTGGTCAATATAATATGGTGACTATTGGTCAAGAGCGTAACTTCAGTGTTGCCGCAGAGGTTAAGTTCTAATATGGCTGGTTAACGCTGACTTATCTTAATTAGTTCATAAAAAGCCTCTGCATATTTCAGAGGCTTTTTTGTACATTTATTTCAACTTTTGAGTTATAAGATCTAGATAAAGTTTCATTTGATGCTAAAATACCTTTCGTTTCGAAACTTATGCGGAAAGTAGTTAATTTAAATGACTAAACGTAACACCCAACAACGTCGCCATTCGATCATTAAATTGGTTAATGAGCAAGGCGAAGTCAGTGTCGACGAACTGGCTAATTTATTTGCCACTTCCGAAGTTACGATCCGTAAAGATTTGGCTATGCTTGAAACCCATGGATTATTGTTACGACGTTATGGTGGCGCCGTGCCTTTACCACAAGAAATGACCCAAATAGCCAACGAAAACCTGTCTGTAAATAAACAAGCTATTGCTGCTAAAGCCGCTGAGCTGATCCGCGACCATAATCGGATCATCATTGACAGTGGCAGTACCACATCAGGCATCATTCAACAGCTTAATGGTAAGCATGGTTTAGTGGTCATGACCAATTCATTACAACTGGCCAATGCCATTCATGAACTTGAAAATGAGCCGACATTATTGATGACCGGTGGCACCTGGGATCCCCATTCCGAGTCTTTTCAAGGTCAAGTGGCAGAGCAGGTTTTACGTTCATATAACTTCGACCAACTGTTTATCGGTGCCGACGGTATCGACCTTAACCGCGGCACAACCACGTTTAACGAGCTAACTGGCTTGAGTAAAGTGATGGCAGAAATGTCGCGTGAAGTGGTGGTATTACTGGAATCTAGCAAAATTGGTCGACGAATCCCTAATCTTGAGCTGCCCTGGGAAGTGGTTAATGTCTTAGTTACCGACGACAACATTACCCAAGAAGCCGTTAACACTATTTCAGCCCATGGCGTCAGAGTCATTCTCGCGCCATACGCTAAGTAAACAAATTAAATTAAAACAGTAAAGGAAACTAACATGTGTGGAATCGTAGGCGCTGTTGCGCAAAGGGATGTTGCAGAAATTTTAGTCGAAGGCTTACGCCGTCTTGAATATCGTGGTTATGACTCAGCAGGTATTGCTGTCATTCATCAAGGTGAGCTAAGCCGTACTCGTCGTGTAGGTAAAGTACAAGAGTTGTCATCTGCACTTGAGATCACCCCTCTAAGTGGTGGCACCGGTATTGCTCACACTCGTTGGGCAACACACGGTGAACCAACAGAGCGTAATGCACACCCACATTTATCTGAAGGTGATATTGCCGTTGTTCATAACGGTATAATTGAAAACCACAGTAAATTGCGCGAGAGATTAAAAGGTTTAGGTTATGTGTTCTCATCAGACACAGATACCGAAGTGATTTGTCATCTTGTTCATCATGAATTAAAAACAGCCGCGAGCTTATTAGTCGCAGTTCAAGCGACGGTTAAGCAACTTGAAGGTGCCTATGGCACAGTTGTTATCGACCGTCGTGATAGCGAACGCATGGTTGTTGCCCGCAGTGGTAGCCCATTGGTTATAGGTTATGGTCTGGGTGAAAACTTTGTTGCCTCAGACCAACTTGCATTGTTACCGGTAACGCGTTCATTTGCATTTTTAGAAGAAGGTGATGTAGCAGAAATTACCCGTCGTCAAGTTAACATTTTTGATGTTAATGGCAACGCTGTTCAGCGCGAAATGAAAGAGTCTGAAGTGACTCATGATGCCGGTGACAAAGGTGAATACCGTCACTACATGTTGAAAGAGATTTACGAACAACCAACTGCGATTGCGCATACTTTAGAAGGTCGTATTGCGGGTGGTAAAGTATTAGATTCAGCTTTTGGTGAAAATGCCGCTGAATTTTTAAAAGATATTAAACACGTGCAAATTATTGCCTGTGGTACCAGTTATCATGCTGGTATGGCCGCGCGTTACTGGTTAGAAGACTGGGCTGGCGTATCATGTAACGTCGAAATTGCATCTGAGTTCCGTTACCGTAAGTCGCACCTGTTCCCAAATAGCTTATTAGTGACGATTTCACAATCTGGTGAAACAGCAGATACTTTAGCGGCAATGCGCCTAGCAAAAGAAATGGGCTACAAAGCCACTTTAACCATCTGTAACTCTGCAGGTTCATCGTTAGTTCGTGAATCGGATATGGCTTACATGATGAAAGCAGGCGTAGAAATAGGTGTCGCATCAACCAAAGCCTTTACTGTGCAACTTGCTGGCTTGTTAATGTTAACCACCGCTATTGGCCGTCATAATGGCATGTCTAGTGAAATGGAAGCGGCTATTACTCAAAGCTTGTTATCAATGCCAGCTAAAGTGGAGCAGGCGCTTGGCTTAAATGATGCTATTGCTGAATTAGCAGAAGACTTTGCTGACAAACAGCATGCATTATTCCTAGGCCGTGGTGATCAATACCCAATCGCGATGGAAGGTGCATTAAAACTCAAAGAGATTTCGTATATTCACGCCGAAGCCTATGCCTCTGGCGAACTAAAGCACGGCCCATTAGCCTTGATTGATGCTGATATGCCAGTGATTGTGGTTGCGCCAAACAATGAGTTACTCGAAAAGCTTAAATCAAACGTTGAAGAAGTGCGCGCCCGTGGTGGGTTGATGTATGTGTTTGCCGATGTCGATGCAGAATTTGAGTCAGACGACACAATGAAAGTTATCCAGGTTCCCCATTGTGATGCGTTCATGGCACCATTGATCTACACCATTCCATTGCAGTTACTGTCATATCATGTGGCATTAATTAAAGGTACTGATGTCGACCAACCTCGCAATTTAGCAAAATCAGTTACGGTTGAGTAAGGCTTTGATTTAATTTTAAATTTAATTTAACGGCTTCTTGGGAAGCCGTTTTTATTGGCTATAACACTGTAATAAAATAATTGATCATTTATCGCTTTAATTG
Organism: Shewanella sp. SR43-4; assembly: GCF_014163845.1. Classification (NCBI taxonomy): domain Bacteria; kingdom Pseudomonadati; phylum Pseudomonadota; class Gammaproteobacteria; order Alteromonadales; family Shewanellaceae; genus Shewanella; species Shewanella sp. SR43-4. The sequence goes on from NZ_JACJEB010000019.1 coordinate 70,432, forward strand.
TGAATCTGTCTATCTCTATGTTAATTATCGGCAAAGGATAAAGTCACTAACATTGCCAATAATGCTATTTAACGAGGATGAGGTTTATATCAATTGGATAAAATAAATTTACCGGCTAATGTGTAAAGTGAACATCATCGCTTCTGACATCAAGATGATAATTTTAATTGACCATTACAGTGTCGGTGAGATTGCATTTTTATAATTGAAAAATCAGGGGCGTGACATAAAACCAACGCCCCATCATTACTTAGCGATTACTTAGGTAACAGTACGGTATCAATTACATGGATCACACCGTTGCTAGCTTCAACATCTGTCATGATTACTTGTGCATTATTTACCATAACATTACCGTCTTTTACTTCAATGGTAACAGCTTGTCCTTCAACGGTAGTTGCGCTATCTAGGTTAACTACATCAGCAGCCAGCACTTTGCCTGAAACAACATGATAAGTTAGTACTGCAACAAGTTTATCTTTGTTTTCTGGTTTAAGAAGCATTTCTACTGTGCCTTCAGGCAACTTTGCAAACGCATCATCTGTTGGCGCGAATACTGTAAATGGACCCTCACCTTTTAATGTTTCAACAAGTCCTGCTGCTTTCACTGCTGCAACGAGAGTATTAAACGAGCCATTTTCAGCAGCGACATCAACGATATCTTTTTTCATACCATGATGCTCTGCATAAGAAACTGTCGAGAACGCTAAACTAGCAAGGATAATAGCGATGATTGTAGTGAATTTATTTAACATTATATTTTCCTTTTTTGAGTGCATACCATTTTTGAGTTCAGCGTTAGTTACGCATTCGTTAATTAATGAGATCAGTTTTTATTTTAATAAACTAACGAGGTGAACTTGCAAAATAGTCGATACTAAAAGATCAAGCTACGCTTCACAGCATCAAGCTCGTCGATAACAACATTTTATTTTAATGTGTAAAGTAGACTTGCGTGGTAAGTAGAGTTACATCAATGATTGATATTTTTACAGTTTAATTGTGTCAGTGACAGGTGATTAACTAATTGATAATAATGTTTATGTTGGTTTTTTTGTGGTGAGGCTAATAAGTCTAAACGTTAGGCTAGCAGTATTAACACTTCTTACCATCCGCTCTCTATAATGATGTTTGCGATATTGTGCCGCGGTTATTTTCATCATAGCCAGCATTCTTTTTAAAACAGCTAGCGCTAAATTATTATTTGTGCATATTTTATATTGGCATCAAATATTTATATCTTTTTATCTGAAAAGTTAATTATTTGTGTGTATTTTTTTTGAACCAGCAAATAAATCACCCCGTATAGAAATCGGTCACAATACTTAATGAGGATTTCTAAAATGAAACGGATTTACCCTTTTGCACTGTGTGTTTCTTTAATTGGTTTAACAGCCTGCTCTGACGACGATGATGTCATGGTTGTTGATCCTGTAGAGCCAGAAATTTCATTCGTACGTGTTATTCATGCTGGTAGTGATGCACCATTAGTGAATGTTGTCGCTAATGGAAATGCATTACTGTCGAAGGTGGATTACGCCATGTCTAGTGATCTAATCCAAGTATCATCGGCGACTTACGATATTAGCGTTGATGCTGTTTTGGCCGATGGTAACACTGCAACCGTGCTCGAAACCTCTCTTGATGCGCAAAGTGATATGGAATATACCGCATTGGCATTAGGGTTAGTGGCTAATGACACCCTAAATCTAAAACTGATTGCAAACCCAATAATGGACATTGCTACAGGTTACGCCAGAGTACAAGTTCTGCATGCTGCACCTGCAGCGGGCAATGTTGATGTTTATGTTACCGCCCCTGATGCAGATATTAGCGCTATGACTCCAACATTATCTGCAAACTATTTAGATGTAAGTTCGCAAATTGAGGTAGCTAATGGTGACTATCAAATTCGTATTACCGCATCAGGAATGAAAGATGTGGTATATGACTCAGGTACGGTTGCCTTAGCCGATATGCAAGATTACTTTATTAGCGCGATCCCTAATACCTGGTCTGGTGATTCACCAGTAGCATTACAAGTGTCGCTACCAGAAGGGCAAGTAATCTTAAATGATGTCAACAGCGGCGCAGATTTACGTGTTGTTCATGCTGTTGCTGACGCGCCTGCGGTGGACGTATTTGTTGACGAAGCAGTCACTCCAGCAGTTAACATGTTGTCTTTTGGTGAGGTAACGGGCTATGTCAATCTTGCTGACGGTACACATACAGTAACTGTTGCTGCGGATGCCGATAACAGTGTTGTGGTGATAGATAAGGCCGCCGTCGACTTAGATCTTGGTAAAAGTTATAGCACCTTAGCGGTAGGATCATTAACCGATAGCATGATTGAACCACTGGTGCTAGTTGAGCAAACTCGTCGCGTAGCGACTGAGGCAAAGTTAACTGTTACCCATGCTGCATATTCAGCACCAGAAGTTGATGTTTATCTTACTGCTTCTGCTGATATTACCGATGCAACGCCAGTATTAGAGGATGTACCATTTAAGGCATCTTCTGGCAGTTTAAGCGTTACGCCTGGTAATTATGTAATTACTGTTACTGTTGCTAATACTAAAGATGTGGCTATCGGTCCGCTTGATGTGACCTTAGATGCTTCGGGTATTTATGCTGTCGCGGCTGTTGATCATGTCGATGGTGGAGCGCCATTTGGAGTGATTTTATTAGACGACTTTACTGCGATGTAATATTTGCCATGTAAACCTTTAGCGGCTTATTCTTGCCAGATAAGCCGCTTTTTTGTGTGTTAATTTGTAACTTTTGAATGTGTGTCGGTTTTTTGGTGTTACCAGTTTATGGTGCAAGGATCTTGTTGGTTATTGGCTGAGATCTGTTTTGCTTGATCAATCATGTATTCTAATGCCGCCAGCTCTCCATAATCTCGATTTAACGATAACCAGTATTCGGTTCTTTTACGATTACGAAGCATCATGTTCATGGCAATATTTGCTTCTTCATTAAAAGTATCAAATGCTTTTTGTGCAGATGCATTATTAGCTAACCCTTCTGAATCATCGTATTTCTCCAACACATTATTTTGTATAGATAAACCTACTTCATTAGTTAATAACCCACCTTTAGACTCAATTAATCTTTCACTGGTTTGTAAACATATATTCAATAATGCAGCATTGTCGGTATCAGTTTTTTTGCATAACTTAACAAGTGGTGCAAAATTTGTTTTATATCTTGTAGCGGCAATACCAAGCACTGCTACTTTTAAAGATAAATCATCATTGGCTCCAGCTTCTTTAAGGGCTAAATCGACTGTAGATAAATAGTCTCCGGAATATTCGTTATAACGTTGTGATTGGAAAAATTGCATCAGCGACATTTGAGCTCTTTCTATGTTGCCAGCTTTCAGCTGATACAGTGCCATTTGCAACCACAAAGCACCGTTTTCAGTGTCAGTATCTAATGCTCTTTGCATCATTACATCATCACAGACTTTTGCTGTGGAATAGCTGCAATGTAGCATAAGGTTAAACGCTATTAACTTATTGCTTGGATATGTTTGTAATAGTTCGTCAAAATTTTCTATATCGTCTTCAATTGATTTGTTTTTGTTGATGAAAGCTGAAGCAATACGTGATTGTTGAGTTTGCTGTTGCTTAATATTGTCGAAGAAAATGTCTTTATTAGCCGAATATCTATTAAAGCTATCTTCGATTATTGGATCTGTAAACATTTCAGCTATACCATTACAACGCACCATTTCATGGGGGGATATATTTGGCGGAATACTATCAGTGTGATTTATGGTTTGCGTGTATTGAGCATTTTGTGAAGTAGATGGTTGCTGCACATCATTGGCTTTAGTTTGCATCACATTTTCGGTTGGAGTTTTATTTTCATTAAAAATAAAAATGAGTGCAACTGCAAGTAATGCTGTTCCAACAAGCATAAGTTTTTGTTTCATCAAAAAGTCCGTTTGAATATTATCAATTTATACTGCTGATTTAATAACCATTTTGCAATGAGTATTCGCTGGATATTTTTGGTTATTTGCCATTATCTATTTTTATAAACCCATCAAATGAGTGTCTTGTGTGAGCATTTGCTGCAAATTTAAACTAGATTTAGTCTAATTAAATGAATCGGCTCAACGGATAAAGAGTTAACTTGAAGCTAAAAAATAATCTCGGGTGAGAAAAACTGGCTGCTGTGACGTTATGCTTCGGTGCTGCGCTTGGTATGGCTCTTATGGTAACGAATACAGCCCCTTTTATCGCATCAATGTTGGCGGTTATTGTTGTTGGGGTTTATATCAATATAGTATCTGGTAAATGGTGATTTATTGATTAGTGTTGGTAGGTCTTAGTGAACTATTATCGAAAGGTATTCGTTCTGTATTATGTCTCACTAAAAGTAAGTCGCTCAGTATTGAAAATTTTCAGTTGGCTTTTAAGTATAGTTTTTTGCCTGTTTTGAATGAGGCTCTTCTTGTTTTATGTATTTTCATACTCAATGTTGTTTACTTTTTATCTAGAATTTAGGCTGTTTGGCATATTAATGGAGTACTTTGATTGTTAGGGTTTTCAGAGTTCTTAGCTAAGTTAGTGTGCTATCTTTTACTTTCTTTAGTTACATTAAACAAAAAAGGGAACAAATATTGTTCCCTTTTTGCTATCTTCCATTGGCTAATTTACCAGACTCTGGCAACCAAACCCTTTAGGTAATAACCTTCTGGGAATGCGCTGCTAATTGGATGATCGCTAGCTTGATGCATACGCTCAATAAACTGAACTTCACGTTTCGCATCCAAGGCAGCATCAGCAACCACTTTTTGGAATAGGTCTGACTGCATTAAGCCTGAACACGAGAACGTCAGTAATATTCCACCTGGATTAAGCAATTGCATCGCAATCATGTTGATGTCTTTATAACCGCGACATGCACCATCTAGCTGCGATTTATTGTCGGCAAACTTAGGCGGGTCGAGCACGATAACATCGAAAGTTTTAGCTTCATCTCGGTACTGGCGTAGTAATTTAAATACGTCAGCTTCGTTATAATTTACATGGTCATCATTAAGGTGATTAATCGCCATATTATCGCGAGCAGTTTGCAGCGCTAAGGTGGATACATCAACATTTTCAATACTCGCCGCGCCAGCTTTGGCGGCATACAAGCCGAAAGTACCAGTGTAACAGAAGCAGTTAAGTACAGATTTGCCTTTAACGAAACGAGCCGCCATAGCACGGTTGTCACGTTGATCTAGATAAAAACCGGTTTTGTGGCCTTTAATAACATCGACCGCAATCTTAATACCGTTTTCTTCGATGATAATAGGCATTGGGGGTAATTCGCCGTGAAGTAACCCTACGACAGGAACCAGGCCTTCTTTCTTTCTCGAGTCGACATCTGAACGCTCATAAACGGCGCAATCTGGATATTGAATCACTAGTTGTTCAACGATGGTATCGCGCCATTTTTCAGCACCAGTGCTTAATAGTTGGCAAACGAATACGTTGGCATAACGATCTATGGTGATACCAGGTAAACCGTCAGATTCTGCGGCAATTAAACGATAACCTGTAAGGCCTTGTTCGCGGATGAGTTCATCACGACCGGCTTGAGCCCTTTTTATACGTCTAGCAAAGAAGTCTGCATCGATGGTTTCTTCTTTGTCGAAGGTCCATATACGCACTTGGATTTGAGATTCTGGCGACCAGGCACCGCGTCCGAGCCAGTGCCCATCGTGCGCCACTACTTCAACAGTGTCACCAGCTTGCGGTTTGCCGCCATTGACGTTGTGAATTCCATTGGAAAATATCCAAGGGTGGCGTCGCTCTAATGAACGTTCGCGGCCAGGTTTAAGTTTAATTCTGATAGCCATGGTACTGCCTAATATAAAGTATAAGTGGAGAGTAAATTCGCTGCGCCTGATAACAACTGATTATAGGCCTTGTTCTAGGCTTATATGAGATTATCTAAGCTATATGGCTCAATTTGTGAGGGATATAAAGCTCGTGACGACAATGGGGTGATCATAGCGTGTTTTGAGTCTAAAAACCTGACAAATAATAACGCTGTAATATTAAGGTTAAGTTGACGGTATCGTTTTGTTGATATTTGGATTATGGTTTTTTCGATGGCCTTTTTATTAAAGGTTTATCATTAGGTGTACGCCGCCATAAACGTTGCTGGCTATTGCGCCTGCAAATAGTGCTGTATTAACAGATATCAGCAGGAATATTTTAGTTTGAGTGAGTTAACACTAAGGCTGAATATGTTTAACTTGTGTTGTTTCATAGCCAAATGGCCATGGGGTAAATCTGCTTGGTTAAGGTGTTGCCTTTAAAAGTGCGACATGATTATCGCCGTCCATTATCACTAATAATGACATTACTGGCCATAACGCTTTATTGGCTTTTCAGACAACAAAATTTACACGTGAAAAACGCAGAATATAGCCCTTAAATGGCAGAGCTTACTCAACTTCTGGATGGTCGTCATTTGCCGTAATATCGGCATGTTTTTCGTTGAGTAGTAAACTTGATAGGGCGATGCCACAGCCTATTTCTAGAATTCTTTTACCTTCATTGTAATCCAACATGTAGTTAGCCAGTACTAAGCTTGATGGCCAAACAATGCCTGCTGGCCGAGGATATTCTAAGTTTTATCCTATTTGGCATTCTTCATGTCAATCATCGATTATCTCGTGTCATTAAACACAGAGTGGTTGTTATTAAATATGTGACACACCTACTAAGCTTAATGATAATGGTTTGCATTAACATATTCGTTATGTATAATTCACGAAAATTTACACTACTTTACATAACACACTAGTTGTTTACATTGTCTGATCGGGATGGAATATGAAAAAAACGTTAATAGCTGCAACACTATTTAGCCTTTTGGCTAGCAATCAAGTTATGGCTTCTGATGAAACGACTGAACTACGCCAGATTATTGAGCAGCAGCAGAAAGTGCTTAAAGATCTTGAAAAGCGTCTTGAGCAAACTGAAAAACGTGTAGAGGCTACGGCTGATGTAGTAGAAGCAAGCGCATCAAGCAAGTCGGCAACCACTATTGGTGGATATGGCGAATTACACTACAACAATATTAGCAATAACCAAACTGGTGAAGACAAGAAAGAATTCGACTTCCATCGCTTTGTATTATTTGTCGGTCACGAGTTTAATAGCAGCACACGTTTTTTCTCTGAACTCGAAGTTGAGCATTCCATCGCAGGTGAGAGCCAAAATGGCGAAGTTGAGTTAGAGCAAGCCTATATCGAGCATGACTTTAATGAGATGTTTACCGGTAAAGCTGGTCTATTTTTAATGCCTGTCGGTATTATCAACGAAACTCACGAACCAACAGCATTCTACGGTGTTGAGCGCAACCCAGTAGAAAAAGACATCATTCCTGCAACGTGGTGGGAAGGGGGTATAAACCTTAATATTAAAGCGGCGCCAGGTTTAGCCTTTGATACCGCAATCACTTCTGGTTTGTATTTAGACCAAAGCTCTGGTTACAAAATCCGTAATGGTCGTCAAAAAGTTTCTGAAGCTAAGGGCGAAGATTTAGCCTATACCGGCCGTGTAAAATACACTGCGGTTCCAGGTTTGGAGCTAGCAGCAACGGTTCAGTATCAGTCAGATTTAACTCAAGGTACTGCCGATGTTGATTCTGCAGCAGCAACATTGCTTACCGCCCATGCCATTTACAGCATTGAACACTTCACTGTAAAAGCTCTATATGCACAGTGGAATATTGATGGTAAAGAAGCTGAAGCATTAGGTCGTGATAAGCAAAATGGTTTCTATATTGAGCCTGCTTACCGTATTAATGAACAGTTTGGTGTGTTTGCTCGTTATAACGAGTGGGACAACAATGCTGGTGATAGCGCCGATACTAAGAAAAAACAAACCAACGTGGGTGTTAACTACTGGTTACACGAAAACGTAGTGTTTAAAGCTGATTACGAAAATATTGGCGGCGCTGCAGATTCAGACGGTTTTAACTTAGGCGTTGGTTACCAGTTCTAATCCTGAGTATTCTCAGAGGTAAGACGCATCGATAAAAACGTTTATCGGTAAATGGGGGCCTGCAGTGTATATTGTTGGCGCCCGTATTTTTATGATGTTTGAGGGCTATTATGCAAACAATATTACGATCATATTTGATGGTATTTATGCTGGGATTAGCGGCTTGTTTGTCAGTATTTAATAGCGTTGCTGCCACACAATATCAGTCAAATGAAGCGTTTATTAGCCAAGCATTTAATGGCAGTAGTGGCGAGTCTAAGGTGCTATGGCTTGACGATGAGCTCAAACAAGCGATAGAAGTTATCTTAGCCCATCGTTTTAATAAAATGCGGCTGCGTTATTGGCTTCACAATAATACAACGGTATGGATAATGGACGAGATAGGTAAAGAATCGCCTATTACAGTGGCTATCCATGTAAAAGACAATCAAATAGAACGAACTAAAGTGTTAATCTATCGTGAAAGCCGCGGTGATGAAGTGCGTCATGATTTTTTTACTGATCAATTTAAGTCGGCCAAGCTAGATGACCAATATCAGCTTGATAAGCATATAGATGGCATTACAGGCGCGACATTATCAGTAAGAGCGTTAACTAAGTTATCGCGTATTGCATTATTACTTCATGCGCATGTGGTGCCATAAGCCCAATTTCAATTCCAGCGGATCATTTCAAGCAGGTTAGTGTGACTAAGACATCTCGACGTAATCGTTTTAGACTTAAGTTGTTACGAGCACTTCGTCCTTGGCATCGACGCTTAGGCTTAGCGAGTGCTTTATTTATCCTATTACTCGTGTTCACAGGTGTAGCGATAAATCACAGTGATGATTTTGGTTTAGACCAAACACCTGTTACCCAGTCTTGGTTACTTGATTATTATGGTATTCCAGCTCCTGCGCATGTCGCTCAGTTTTCTGCTTTAGATAAGCGTAATTTACCTGCACTTTATATTACTGATAATTTATTGTGGCAGGGAAAACAGGTTATTTTTGAAGGCCCACAAACGTTAATCAGTGCCAGTTATGCTGCCAATATGCTGGTGGCAATGGATACCAATCAGTTGTATTTATTCGATAGCGCAGGGCATTTACAAGAAACACAGAATAGCAGTACCGGTTTACCGGCTGGCTTATTAGCGCTGGCAGTAGTGGATGGTCGAGTATGGCTAAAGACAGACTCTGGTGTTTATCAAGCTGATGAGCAGTTAATTGATTGGCAACCTACTGTACCGCTCAAGCCGTTAAGTTGGCTTATGCCAAATCCTCAAGTTAATGCTGAGTTTATTCAACATGCTCGTAGTGCGCATTTAAATTGGCAACGCGTAATACTAGATCTTCATAGCGGTCGCCTATTTGGAACGTTAACAGTGTGGCTATGGGACTTGTTTGCACTAGCATTGTTGTTGGTATCATTAAGCGGTTTCTGGATTTGGTACCAAAAAAAATAATGGTAACAATGCTTTTATAATTCCATAAAGAGCGCATAAGGTGGACTAGCAAGCTCATGGTTATAACGTTAGCCCATCAAGAGTGCGGACTCTTTAGATCGCTCAGCTTGCTGCACTTTCTTTAACTCAATGTTTTTCCATACCTTGTCATGAAAGTAAAATACAACAGTATTAACGGCAGGCTCAAGCAGGGCTATGGTGCCACCGATAATAATGCTCCCGGTTAATAGGTAGGTAATCGTAAATGCGACACCGAAGTGTAAAATGGCAAAACTGAAAGTTTTTTTCATGGTTAAGTCCCCCTTGTTTATTTTTTAAATGATAACAGTTATCATTATCATGTAAAGCGGGTTAATTCGATTATTATCAATGAAAATTTCGATTACGATTATATTTCTTAATACCGAAAACAATAAAAGCCCTTAAAGGGCCTTTATGATGGCAGAAAATATCCGTTAATTTAGAGCATAACCCTATGTGCTGGAGTTAGTAATGCCAAGGAAAGCGGGAAAAATCTTGGTCGCGTTTTTCTAAAAAGGCATCACGGCCTTCTTGAGCTTCTTCACTTGCATACGCTAAGCGTGTGGCTTCACCGGCAAACAGTTGTTGGCCTACTAAGCCATCGTCGGCCATATTAAAGCCATATTTAAGCATACGCATTGCGGTAGGCGATTTAGAGTTAATCTCTTTTGCCCAAACTAATGCTTCTGTTTCGAGTTCAGCATGGGGAATCGCTCGGTTTACCATGCCCATATTAAAGGCTTCTTCTGCTGAGTAATTAAAACCAAGAAAGAAGATTTCACGAGCACGTTTTTGGCCAATCATCTTAGCTAAATATGCACTGCCATACCCGGAATCAAAACTGCCCACATCAGGGTCAGTTTGTTTAAAGATAGCGTGTTCTTTAGAGGCTAATGTTAAGTCACACACTACATGTAAACTATGGCCACCACCCACAGCCCAGCCTGGCACAACTGCAATAACCACTTTGGGCATAAAACGAATCAAACGTTGTACTTCTAATATATGAAGGCGTCCCATGCGTGCGACATCAGGCTTACCTTCCTCTGCGCCTTCATATTTATAGCCGTCTTTACCACGAATACGTTGATCACCGCCTGCGCAAAATGAGTACTGACCTTTTGCTGATGGCCCATTACCTGTTAATAGTACACATCCTACATCAGACCATTGTCTAGCATGATCTAGAGCGATAAAGAGTTCGTCTACGGTTTTAGGGCGAAATGAATTAAGGCAATCAGGCCTGTCAATGGCAATACGCACTGTACCTTGGTGTTTTGCCCGATGATAAGTGATGTCTTCAAAATTGAATCCTTCGACAAGATCCCATAAGTCTGGATCAAAAATGTCGGATACTGATTCTGTGTGTGATTGAGTCATAAAAACCTAGCCCCTATTGTAGATATTACACAAAGGCTAGGCTTATTTGATATTTAGGTCAATTTGAGAGCATAAAACCGTTAACTAACTCGAGTTATTAGATTTTATCGCAAATAAATTGTAAGTTTTCTTTGGTGAAAACCGGGTGGCGAGCACTGCTATGGCAGTATTGATCTTTAAACTCAGCTATTGCTTCATTACTGGTAAACACACCATCTAACTCACGGATCTCAATAGTTGATAAGCGTTCGTAAATTTCCGCTTTAATTTGCGGTAAGTGTTTATCAATTTTAATGATTTTTGTGCCCGTCATCGAATCAAGCTTTTTGTCAGCCTTAGTAAACATTGTTTTAATGTCATGGATTGGCTTATCAAGCTTGTCTGTTTCCGTCGCGAAATAATAAATAATTCCCGCAATTATTATTAATCCTATCCAGCCTCTCATCTTTTTATCCAATAATGTGTTATTACCTATATAATAAGCTAGTTATCGTTCAATATTAAAGCAGTAAGGCTGTAACATGACGACAGAATCTAACCCCAAGGACTTTTCTAAACAACAACGTATTAAAATCCATCAACCTGATGCCAGTAAAGCAGACCGTTTCAATCCGCGCAACCGTATTTATGTAAGAGCTGTAGATGGCTTATGGACAACGTTACGCCGTTACATGGGTTGGATTGCTATGTTGTTCTTCTTATTGTTGCCCTGGTTGCCATGGGGCGATCGTCAAGCAGTTTGGTTTCATCTGGCCGAGCAAAAATTCCATGTGTTTGGTTTAACTATCTGGCCACAAGACCTCACCTTACTCGCAGCACTGTTTATGATAGCTGCATTCGGGTTGTTTTTCGTTACTACTTATCTCGGTAGAGTGTGGTGTGGCTATACCTGCCCACAAACGGTGTGGACCTTCATTTTTATCTGGTTTGAAGAAAAGTTTGAAGGCGCACGTAATAAACGCATTAAGCTTGATCAAATGCCATGGAGCTTTAATAAGCTATGGCGGAAAACCGCTAAACATACCTCTTGGCTACTGGTATCACTATTAACAGCCACAACCTTTGTATCTTACTTTGTTCCAAGCCGTGAACTGTACATTGACATCTTTACCTTGAATGCCGGTGGTGGAATATATTTTTGGGTTATTTTCTTCACTATTGCGACATATGGTAATGCCGGATGGATGCGTGAGATCATGTGTATTCATATGTGTCCTTATGCCCGTTTCCAAGCGGCTATGTTTGATAAAAATACTTATATAGTCGGTTACGACACTCAGCGTGGTGAAACGCGTGGTCCTCGTTCTCGCAAACAAGACCCAAAAGAAATGGGCTTAGGCGACTGTATTGATTGTGACTTATGTGTACAAGTCTGTCCGACAGGGATTGATATACGTAATGGTCTGCAATACGAATGTATTAACTGTGGGGCCTGTATTGATGCATGTGATAACACCATGGAACGCATGGGTTACGAAAAAGGGTTAATCAGTTACACAACAGAAAACAAACTTGATGGCGTACAAGAAAAGGTATTGCGACCTAAGCTGGTCGGTTACGGTGTAGTGCTGACTGTGATGATATTAATATTCATTTATGCCAGCGCAACTATTGCGCCTGTTCGTATGGATGTTATTAGAGATAGAAACTCACTGTATCGTCAAAACAACCAAGGCAATACCGAAAACACCTTTACGATAAAAATTCTTAATAAGACAGAACAGCCACAAGAGTATGAGTTAAGTGTCGAAGGTCTGCCGAATGCTAAATGGATTGGCCCGCAGCACGTCTCAATCGGATCTGGTGAAGTCATCACCTTGCCAATTAGTATTGCTGTCGATCCTATCGAGCTGAAGAGAAGTATTACTAAAATCGATATTAAAATTAACGCAGTTATAGACGGTAGCCCAATAGAAATAAAACAGGAAACTCGATTCTTTGGTGATTAGAACCGAGCAAAATAGGCAAAAAAGGGGCTGGTAGTCCCTTTTTTGTTCATTTCGATTGAAAAAACACCTCTCAGTCATGTTTTTGCAATATTTAGCATTTTTATGCTTGCACAAAATCTTGTGGTGCCTATAATGCGCATCCACTGACACGGCAGACAGCGAAAGCGGTTACCGAGTTGGGTTGAGTTAAGTGGTTCATATCACTGGATTCAAGGCGAAAAGAAAGTTTG
>NZ_JACJEB010000001.1:0-215760 GCF_014163845.1 Shewanella sp. SR43-4
CAAACTTTCTTTTCGCCTTGAATCCAGTGATATGAACCACTTAACTCAACCCAACTCGGTAACCGCTTTCGCTGTCTGCCGTGTCAGTGGATGCGCATTATAGGCACCACAAGATTTTGTGCAAGGCCTTTTTAAACGTTTTTAGCAAAACCGCATTCAACCGAACACTATTCAAACAACGCAGTACTAAAATCATTCAATGAGGTTTATTTTTATGCAAAATAGCTATTAGTAACTGGAACCTTGCAATCACCCAGATCCGCTTTTAATACTAATAGGGATAAAAACTATAGTACAAACTTTAAGGATTGGACGAAAAAGACATCATTTTATTCAGTTTTGCGAGAAAATGTTAGCTGGCTTTACTCTTTATACCTATTAGCAATAACGGTGAACCCTGTTGATAAGCACTATGCTAATAATTGAGTGTATTCTAAGTTTCACTTTTCTTATTTGCATTATGACTATTACCACCTGCGTGAGTGATGTCATTAGACGAATCTGGAATTGGGGTTTGTTGTAGGTCTGGTGCGATCGGCTCATCACCAACCATGTGCGCTACTTTTAACTTCTTTATGGTGTTAATAGTAATCACAGGACCAGATAGTGCATATATATAGAAACCAAGGCAAAGGATAATAGCAGGTTCAACAGAGATAATGACAAATACCCCCACCAGCAATAACATCACGACAAAATTCACTTTTCCTCGCCAATCAACTTCCTTAAACGAGTGATAGCGAAAATTACTGACCATGAGCAGTCCAGTCATTGTCGTTATTAATGCCGCGAGATAATTTATGTCTGTAGGATCGAGCTTATATTCGGATCCACTCCAAATACTGCCAGCAATTAATGCCGCAGCAGCTGGACTGGCAAGGCCTTGAAAAAATCGTTTGTCAGCAACACCAACCTGAGTATTAAATCGAGCTAATCTTAATGCTGCGCATGCACAATAGATAAATGCCGCTAACCAACCTATTTTACCTAAATCCTGTAAAGCCCAGTTGTAGACAAGAATAGCTGGAGCCATACCAAATGAGACCATATCGGCCAAGCTATCATATTCAGCACCAAAATCACTTTGAGTATTTGTTAGCCTAGCAACCCTGCCATCAAGTCCGTCACAAATCATGGCAATAAAGATAGCAATAGCAGCAGACTCGAAGTGACCATTCATAGATGAAATGACAGCATAGAAACCGGAAAACAATCCAGCTGTGGTAAATAAGTTAGGTAATAAGTAAATACCTTTATTTTTTACTGGGTGATTGGGTGAATTTTGCATACACTTTATACACTATCGTTGCAGATGTTGGATTTATACTCAAAGATAGCATATTTTGAAACGTTCAAGCATAACGTCAATTAGCTCTAGGATACTCAAATGGGAATTATGCGTTTAGTTATCAGTTTAGCCGCTTTAGCATTTAGCACATCCTTATTAGCAGGGACTATTTACACTTGGGTAGATGATGCTGGAGTTGTACATTACAGTCAGCAACAACCCTCAAATGTAGATGCTCGCAAAATTTATACTGAAGATATGGAACCCGCAAAAATTGGCACTTATGTGCCCCAAAAAAAATCTTCTACTAAGGTTGAGACTGAACTAGAGAAATCGGCAAAAATTATCAACGAAAAAGATAAGCAACAAGCCAAAGATATCTGTGAAAATGCTAAACATAGCCTCAGTGTGTTACAGACTCACAGCAAGTTAAATCAACAAAATAAAGACACTGGTGAGACTGTTGCGATGACGGAAGAGCAAAGACAAGCTGCAATAGCCGAAAATACCGAGCGAGTCAGCTTATTTTGTCAGAGTCAATAATCGAAAAAGGGAGCAAATGCTCCCTTTGTTATAACCACTTTAGATGTCCAGGTTAGCGAGTCTTATTGAATGAAGGCTAGCTTGCCATCTTCCACAACGACTTTAATCATTTTACCTGGCAGTAATTGGCCGCGAAGTAGTTTTTGCGCTAAAGGATTTTCTACTTCTTGTTGCAATGCTCGTTTTAATGGCCTTGCACCATATACAGGATCAAATCCAGCTTCAGCAATTAAAGATAATGCGTCATCAGATAACTCTATATCGAACTCTTTTTCAATCAAACGCTTGCGCAGTAACTCGAATTGAATACTGGCAATGTGTTTAATGTTTTCTGCATCTAAGGGATGGAATACCACAGACTCATCGATGCGATTTAAAAACTCAGGACGAAAACTCTGCATCACCACATTCATGACTCCCGCTTTCATATCCTCATAACTTGTATGACCAAAGCCCTCTTGGATAATATCTGAACCGAGATTTGAGGTCATGATGATAACAGTGTTTTTAAAGTCAACCGTTCTGCCTTGGCCGTCGGTTAACCGACCATCATCTAAGACTTGCAGTAATACATTAAATACGTCTGGATGTGCTTTCTCAACTTCATCTAACAAAATGACTGAGTAAGGTTTACGTCGAACGGTTTCGGTTAAATATCCACCTTCTTCATAGCCAACATAACCTGGAGGTGCACCAACTAGACGAGAGACTGTGTGCTTTTCCATAAACTCAGACATATCAATACGCACCAAGGCTGACTCAGTATCAAACAAAAACTTGGCTAATGCTTTGCACAACTCAGTTTTACCAACACCGGTTGGACCAAGAAATAAAAACGAGCCGATTGGACGTTGAGGATCAGCAAGTCCTGCACGACTTCGACGAATGGCATTAGCGACTGCATCAACAGCTTCATTTTGACCAATAACACGATGATGAAGCGCATCTTCCATGTGCAATAGCTTTTCTCGTTCACCTTCAAGCATTTTTGATACCGGTATACCGGTAGCTTTTGATAACACTTCGGCAATTTCAACATCGGTCACTTTATTGCGCAGCAATGTCATGTCTTGCATTTCAGCCTGTGAGGCTAAATCTAACTGTTTTTCAAGTTCAGGGATCCGTCCATACTGCAATTCTGACATCCGCGTTAAATCACCCGCACGCCTAGCCACCTCTAGGTCCATTCTTGCCTGTTCTAAATCGGCTTTAATGTGTTGGGTGCCCGCTAATGCAGCTTTTTCGGTGTGCCAAATTTCATTCATCTCAGCCGCTTTACTTGCAACGTCTCTTAACTCAAGTTGCAAAAACTCGAGACGTTTACGGCTGGCCTCATCAGACTCTTTACTTAACGCCTGCTCTTCTAATTTAAGCTGAATAGCACGACGCTCTAATCGATCGAGAGCTTCAGGTTTAGAGTCAATTTGCATTCTAATACTCGACGCAGCTTCATCAATTAAGTCGATGGCTTTATCGGGTAGTTTTCGATCAGAAATATAACGATGTGACATAGTTGCCGCGGCTACAATGGCAGGATCGGTAATTTCCACATGGTGATGTAATTCGTAGCGCTCTTTTAAACCACGTAAAATAGCAATAGTGTCTTCAACACTGGGCTCATCAACAATCACTTTTTGAAAGCGACGTTCTAGTGCTGCATCTTTTTCAATATATTGACGATATTCATCCAGAGTTGTTGCACCGACACAATGTAAATCACCGCGTGCTAATGCAGGTTTGAGCATATTACCCGCATCCATTGCCCCCTCACCTTTACCTGCGCCGACCATGGTATGCAGCTCATCAATAAAGAGAATGACTTGGCCTTCTTCTTGAGAGAGTTCATTTAATACCGCTTTTAAGCGTTCTTCAAATTCGCCGCGATATTTGGCGCCCGCTATTAACGAGCCCATGTCTAATGATAATACCCGTTTATTTTTAATCCCTTCAGGGACTTCACCATTAACAATGCGTTGTGCTAAGCCTTCGACAATAGCCGTTTTACCTACACCGGGCTCACCAATAAGTACTGGGTTATTTTTAGAACGGCGTTGTAAAACTTGGATCGTGCGGCGGATTTCTTCGTCACGGCCAATAACAGGGTCTAATTTACCTTGTTCTGCGCGTTCGGTTAAATCAACGGTAAACTTTTTCAGTGCTTGACGTTGATCTTCTGCATTAGGATCATCGACTTTCTGTCCACCGCGCATATCTTCAATGGTTTTTTCCATTAATTCTTTAGTCGCACCAGAATCTTTTAAGGCTTTGGCAAGCGGATCGTTATTTTCCAATGCAGCCAAAACAAAGAGTTCTGATGAAATATATTTATCTTTACGTTTTTGGGCCAGTTTGTCGCACAGGTTAAGTAATCGAATTAATCCTTGCGCCAACTGGACATCCCCACCCGTGCCTTCAACTTGCGGTAAACGCTCTAAGTCTTGGCTAATTGCAGAGCGAAGCGCGCTTACGCGAATGCCCGCTTGAGTGAGTAGAGAATGAATAGAGCCAGAATCTTGATTTAATAGTGCCATCATTAAATGAATAGGTTCAATAAATTGATGGTCGCGCCCCAATGCTAATGATTGGGCATCAGAAATGGCAATTTGAAACTTATTAGTCATACGATCGAGTCTCATACAACCTCCTAGGAATCTGATACTGATAAAATGGGAAATTAATTCAGAAACGAATAATTTGTTAACTTAAAGATGGGGCCATTTAATGTAAATTCAAGGTTAAAACTTAATCTAGATCAACAAATCGATTATTTTTTAGACTTGGATACTGTCAATAATAGCAGGCTAAGATTTAAGCCAAATTAATGATGCCATTCGACCTGTTTGCTGATCGCGGCGATAGGAAAAAAAATGTGGATCTGCAAAGGTACAAACATTGGCATTATAGGTTTGATGTACACCAGCTGCAGATAAGCGCAACTTAGCTAATCCGACTAAATCTCCGAAATATTTGGTGTTATGAGGAATAAAGCACTTTGAAGCCTGTGGATCTTTACTCATAAAAGCATCGCGCACTTCACTACCCACTTCAAATGCACTAGGGCCAATTGCTGGTCCAAAGTAAGCGATTAATGTTGCCGCTGGAGACTGAAACATCGCTAATGCTTGCTCGATTACTCCCTCACATAAGCCACGCCAACCAGCATGAACAGCAGCAACTTCAGTGCCCTGTTGATTACATAATAATATCGGTAAACAATCCGCCGTCATTACCGCACACACATGACCAAACTGATTACTGTAACTGCCATCGGCAAAGGTTAAAGCACTATCAGCCGTCAATGTTTGAAGTTCGACAATGTTAGTACCATGAACTTGCTCGAGCCAAGTAGGCTCTGCCGGTAATGCAAATTGCTGACTTAATATCGCACGATTAGTCAATACATCTTGAGGCTTGTCGCCTACATGTAAGCCTAAATTTAAACTATCAAAAGGACTAACACTAACACCACCAAAGCGATTTGTTATCGCAATGGCAACATTTTCAGGTATTGGCCAATCGTGCTTAAGCATTATAAATAAACTATCGGGTTCAGCTCAGTGTCAACTCGTAGTGCTTTTGTCAGCTCAACCATGTCATCAGGAATAGGCGCATGCCAAGTCATGATTTCACAGGTAAACGGATGAGCAAGTTCTAAACGCACCGCGTGTAAAGCTTGACGCTTAAAACCTTTGAGTAATTCAAAAAACTCAGGGCTAGCTGACTTAGGTGGGCGAGGACGGCCACCATAAACAGGATCGCCAACTAACTCATGACCAATATGCGCCATATGAACACGAATTTGATGTGTACGACCAGATTCCAAACGTAAACGTAAACGAGTATGAGCACGGAATTTTTCAGCCACACGGTAATGAGTCACCGATGGGCGACCACCATGGATCACTGCCATTTGAGTACGTCGAGTAGCATGACGCTCGATAGGTTCATCAACCGTGCCACCAGCAGTCATAGTGCCCAATACAATCGCTTCGTATTCACGAACAATATCGCGAGCTTGTAATGCGGCAACTAAATGTGTTTGCGCTTCAACAGTTTTGGCTACAACCATTAACCCAGTGGTGTCTTTATCTAAACGGTGCACGATACCAGCGCGTGGAACGAGCTCGATACTAGGACAATGATGCAACAGTGCATTCATCAATGTGCCGTCGGCATTGCCCGCACCAGGATGCACAACTAAACCTGCTTGCTTATTAACCACGATAATATGATCATCTTCATAAATAATATCGAGATCGATTTTTTGCGCTTGTGCACGCACTTCTTCTTCAAGAGTGGCGGTCACTTCAATCAGTTGAGTTTCGAAAACCTTTTCCCGTGGCTTGTCGACTGTGATACCGTCAACAGTAATTGCACCAGATAGGATCCATTCCTTGATGCGTGTGCGCGAGTAGTCAGGGAACAAACCAGCTAATGCTTGGTCTAATCTCAGACCAGTTTGTGTTGCTGTTATCTCGCTTTTTAGATTAATCTCTTGTGTCATAGGAACCGTACCCCAGTTTAGGGGTCCAAAGTGAATGTGCTATCTGTTACAATCGGATGTTTTCTATTTTACCGTGAAATGGAAAAATTCTTAACAACAACTTAAAAAGAATTAAATTCAAGTATGAATAAAATTGCCAAAGGTGCCGCCCTAGTATTACTTTCACTGGCTATAACAGCCTGTAGTAGCAGTCCTGAAGACGATGATGTTGCCAGTAAAGCATCACCTGAGGTCCTGTATTCTCAAGCAAGAACGTCAATGGAATTAGGTAATTACTCTAAAGCCGTCCGTTCACTTGAAGCATTGGACTCTCGTTTTCCATTTGGTCCGCACAAAACTCAAGTTCAATTAGACTTGATTTATGCGTATTACAAAATGGATGATGCTGCATCAGGACTTGCCAATATTGATCGCTTTTTACGCCTCAATCCAACGCATCCTAATATAGATTACGTCTATTATATGCGTGGTTTAACGAATATGCAGGCAGATAATTACTTATTTCACGATTTAATGAATATTGATCGTACCGATCGTGATCCTAAATATGCCCAAGATGCATTTAAAGATTTCGATAGATTGATTAAATCGTATCCAGACAGTAAGTATTCTGCTGATGCACAACAACGTATGCAGTTCTTAAAGAACCGTTTAGCTAAGTATTCTATCCAAGTTGCTGAATATTATATCAAAATGAATGCATGGAGTGCTGCTGCTGTTCGTGCTCAATCAGTGATGGAGAAGTTTCCAGGAACGCCTTCAACCGAACGAGCATTAGAAATTATGGCTCAAGCGTATGAGGAGCTAGGTCAGGAAAAGCTTCAACAAAACGTCAAAACAGTAATGAAAGCTAATTTTCCAAATAATGAGCTTGTATCTAACTAGTCAAATGACAGCAACTGGTATTTAGTATTAAACGCTCCTAGGAGCGTTTTTTTATACCTAACTCAACAATATCAGCAGATCTCATCGCTACATAGTTAACGGTATTTTTACTTTGCGTGCTGATGCCACGGGTAAAAAAGGCACCTTAACATCATTTAATCCACTAACCATCATGAAATGCAATATTGATTACAATACGATGCTTTGGCCGAATAATATTCGATACGACCAAAATACGTTCAAATGAAACAAATTTTGATAAAAACATTAAAAACAAGTTGACTCAACAGGTCAAAATCCTTTAAATTGCGTCCGTCGCCCGAATAGCTCAGTCGGTAGAGCAGAGGATTGAAAATCCTCGTGTCCCTGGTTCGATTCCGGGTTCGGGCACCATATTGATATTGGTGGCTACTGCGACTAATAAAAATAAAGTTATTTCGCGATACATGTTTTGCACGTGTGGTGGAATTGGTAGACACGTCAGCTTCAGGTGCTGATGCTCGCAAGGGCGTGGAGGTTCAAGTCCTCTCACCTGTACCAAATAACTTTATAAGATTTAACAAAAAGGCCTCGCATTGCGAGGCCTTTTTGTTTTAGTTGTATCGACAAGTTAACGCTACAGTGCTGTTGGTCTTAGAACACAGAACAAACCTAAAGCTCTAAGCTAAATAACAGTTAAATTGCGATCACAAGGGTTCAATGTAATCCACCATTAACTGCACGGTTTGGTTACCTCTAAACTCATTCACATCAAGCTTATAAACCACGCGAGCATGTTTAATCGTTGCATCTGGCCATATGGCTAAGTCCACATTAAAGGCAATTGCATCTAACATAGTGCTGCCACACTGCGTCTCTAATAATAGCTTTAAATGTTTCTCGCCGACGATACGCTGCTGGACAACATTAAACATGCCATCAAATAGCGGCTCTTCAAATGACTGCCCCCAAGGCCCAGCATTACGTAATAAAAAGGCCATATCGAGCGTCATTAAATCACTCGGTAACTCACCATCAGACAGAAGCTCTCCTGTGAGTTGCTCATAATCTAATACCTCCCTCACGGCATCATCAAAGGCTTGGGTAAAGAGTTCAAACACATCAGCTTTTAACGAGAGTCCTGCCGCCATCGCATGGCCGCCAAATTTAGTTATCATCCCTGGATAGAGGCTATTGATACGCTCGAGCACATCGCGCATGTGCAAGCCTTTAATTGAACGAGCCGAGCCTTTAATCGTCCCATCACCGGCATCAGCAAAAGCAATAACCGGCCGATGATAGCGATCCTTAATCCGTGAGGCCAAAATACCAATCACCCCTTGATGCCAATCATCCTGAAAGATAGCAATCCCCCAAGGTAAATGATCCTCATTTAGTGATACTTTCGATAGACTCTTTAATGCCTCTTGCTGCATACCCGTTTCAAGTTCACGGCGCTCTTGGTTCAAGCCATCTAATTCGGCAGCCATTCTTCTTGCAAGCATGATGTCTTCACACAGTAAGATCTCAACCCCTAAAGCCATTTCATCCAAACGACCAGCAGCATTTAATCTGGGGCCCACCGCGAATCCAAAATCGGCGGCAACCATCTTTTCAGGGCTACGTTTTGCCACTTCAAGTAAAGTAGTAATACCGACACGACAACGACCACTTCTAACACGCTGTAAACCTGCATTAACTAAAATACGATTATTAGTGTCTAGCGACACCACATCAGCAACCGTCCCTAGAGCGACAATATCCAATAATGAGCCGAGATTAGGCTCTACAATGTGTTGTAGTTGATACCAATTACGTTGCCTTAATTCGGCGCGCAGTGCTGACATAAGATAAAATGCCACCCCAACACCAGCAATAGACTTACTGGCAAACTGACACCCTGGCTGGTTTGGATTTACAATAACATCAGCGTTAGGCAAGGTATTACCGGGCAAGTGATGATCTGTCACGACAACGGTCATCCCCAATAACTTGGCTGCAGCCACGCCTTCAATCGAAGAGATACCATTATCAACAGTAATTAATACATCAGCATTTTTAGAGTATGCCACGGCAACAATTTCAGGACTTAAACCATAGCCATAATCAAAACGGTTTGGAATGAGATAATCAATATGCTGAGCCCCCATCATTTTCAGTGCCAACATACATACACTGGTTGAGGTAGCACCATCAGCGTCAAAATCCCCAACTATGAGTATCGACCGCTGAGCAGCAATGGCATCGGCAATGACAATGGCAGCTTCCGCTAGCCCTTTCATCGTCTCGGGGCGTAATAACTTACTGAGTAATAAATCACAGTTGTCTTCAGTCACGCCACGGCGAGCATAAAGTTGTTTCAATAATGGTGATAATGAGGCGGGTAAATGGCTATCATCAACCTGAGGACGTCGGACTATTCTATGAGACAAAAGGCAACCTTAACCGGGTAATATGAGAAATAAGCATAACAAAAAGGTGAGCCTAAGCTCACCTTAATTTTACGTTTTTAGCACACGTTTTACGACATTGATTTATCAATATGCTTTATAAGTTTGCTTCTATCGTACGTAATAAGTCAGCTGGCGCTTGATAACCCGGCACCATAACACCATTTTCTAAAATCAACGCAGGAGTACCGTTAATACCAAAAGATGTGCCTAACTTATACTGGGCAGCGATATCGATATCACAACTCGCGGCAGTGACCTTACCACCTGACTTTGCTTCTGACATCGCTTTGAGAGGATCTTTAGCACACCATACCGCTTGCATCTCATCAGCATTAGCAGAAGGAATACCCGCACGAGGATATGCTAAATAGCGAATGGTAATACCTAAATCATTATAGCCTTGCATCTGACTGTGTAGCTTACGGCAATAACCACAATCGACATCAGTAAACACAGTGACAACGTGTTTCTCATTTTTAGCTTTATAAACCAACATCTCATCTTCAAATGGTTTCAACAATTCGATACGAGGACCGGCCAATGCAGCCTCGGTTAAATTTTTCATCCCTTTGTCGATATCATACAGATTGCCATGAAACAGCTTAGCGCCATCTTTGGTTACGTATAACACTCCACGATCGGTTAGTACTTGATATAAACCATCAATTGGAGATTGTTGAATTAACGACACGTTGACACCCAAGGTATCTGTAAGCTTTTGCTTTAATGCAGATTCATTTGAGACATCAGTCGCAGGTGCAGCTGACACAATAGGAGCAATAACAAGGCTGGCAACAAGGGCTAATGTTTTGGTTAACTTCATGATAATTCCTAAATGGCACGGGTTCAGTTCAATAGACCCGACTTAGTGAATAAAACTTACAGACTTAGTTTCGTTAACGCAACTAGACTGACATGCTTAAAATGTAACGATTTGATCATTATCGCACTCAACCGCGCGGATGATGCTGGCTATGCAACTGCTGTAAACGCACTTTCGCTACATGAGTATATATTTGCGTGGTGGATAAATCACTATGTCCCAATAAAAGTTGGACAACCCGAAGATCTGCCCCGTGATTCAATAAATGAGTAGCAAAAGCATGGCGTAACGTATGCGGTGATATATGACAGCTAATCCCCGCCCTTGCAGCATACAACTTAACCCGATGCCAAAAGGTTTGCCGTGTCATCATTTGCCCTCGTCGTGATGGAAATAATACATCAGACTGCTTCATACTTAATAACTCAGCACGAGCAAACTTGATGTACTGCTCAACGGCTGAAATAGCCAACTCACCTAAAGGAACTAAGCGCTCTTTGCCGCCTTTACCCATCACCCTGACCAAGCCTTGGCGCAAACTAATTTGCTCCATGGTTAAACTGACCAACTCGGTTACACGCAAGCCGGTGGCATATAAGAGTTCCAACATGGCTTTATCACGATGCTCAATAGGCTCATCGGTATTCGGCTCAGATAATAAGCTGTCAATTTGTGCCTCCGACAAGGTATCAGGTAGTTGACGCGCGAGTTTTGGCGACTTAATTAATGCGGTCGGATCTTGGCTAATTTTTTGCTTCACTAATAAGTAAGCATAAAAACGCCGTAAACTGCTAAGCAATCTAGCGGTACTGCTTTTGGCAAATTGTTTATCAAAGCGCATAGCTAGATAGTCGCGTAATTGGGCTTGGTCAACATCGAGTAAATGGATCCCTTTAGCCGATACATAACGATCCAAATGTTGTAAATCAGTACGATAGGACACCAAAGTATTGTCACTTAACCCCTTGGTTGACCAGAGATCATCAAGAAACTGGTTAATTAATGGATCCGGTTGATAAGCAGGTTTGGCCAAAGCATTATCCAATAAATAATAAAAAACAACGTTAGATAATTTATCATAACGTCGTTATATTGATGGGTATATTATGACTTATTTAAAGTTTAAATATCGGCTTTTTGAGGCATATTTTTAGGTAAAAACAAACACACTATCGCCGTTAACGCCGTGGGTAGCAACCAAGCCATTCCCTCGGCATGCAATGGCATAAAATCAAGGAAACTCATGTCCATACCAGCGGTTTGTAACCCGTCAAAAATACCAAAAAATAGTGCAACACTTAACACAATACGATGCGAAAACTCAGGTCTAGCAAAACGCTCTGTTAAAAACGTTACTAATACCAAGGCTATGGCGACTGGGTAAATGGTCATTAGCACTGGAATACTAATGCTAATTAACTGAGTTAACCCAACGTTAGCAACGGTAGCACAAATCACACTGAGCAAAACGACCAACAATTTATAAGACAAGCTTGGCATTAACTCGTTAAAAAATTCAGAACAAGCTGTGACTAAACCAACCGCAGTCGTTAAGCATGCTAGCGTTACTACCGTTGACAACATTAATGTGCCAATTGAGCCAAAATGATAAGTGACATAATTAGTTAAAATTTGACCACCATTGTCTGCGCCAATAGCAAAATCGCCAGCAGATGCACCAAGATAAAATAGCGACACATACACAAACGCGAGACCACCAGCAGCAATAAAGGCTGCACGGACTAAATACTTAGTTTGATCGGCAGCGTCGTTAACACCTTTTTTGCGTAACAAATCAATAATCAACATACCAAACATCAATGATGCCAGGGTATCCATGGTGTTATAGCCTTCAATTATCCCTTTTGTTAATGGATTATTAATATACTCACCAACGGGTAAATTTACCGCTGCACCGGGGAGAATAATCACTGAACTGGCTAAACCTACTAATAATATAATTAATACTGGAGTAAGTATTTTACCTACGCTATCGAGTAATTTGCCTGGAAATAAAGATAAAAACATCACAACAGAGAAAAACACTAACGTATAAATCAATTGCGCAATATTAAACTCTTGCCCACCGAGCAGCATCAATGCATCAGGGTGACTAATAAACGGTCTTGCACCAATTTCAAA
This sequence comes from Shewanella sp. SR43-4, assembly GCF_014163845.1. Taxonomy (NCBI): domain Bacteria; kingdom Pseudomonadati; phylum Pseudomonadota; class Gammaproteobacteria; order Alteromonadales; family Shewanellaceae; genus Shewanella; species Shewanella sp. SR43-4. Next base: position 12,618 of record NZ_JACJEB010000001.1, read on the forward strand.
CGCCACCAAAGCGGTACGCGGGGCGGCAAATGCAGGGCCAATAATAATATAAATCGCCACTGCTAATGCGGTGGCAGCAAAGGCTGGTAATAACGCCATCACTTTACCGTTGGCTTTCGCCACGGCGATTAAGCCTATCAAAGGCATTCCTACTGCAGTTATTAAGAATCCAAACATTGCAAAAGACATATTCTCGCCAGCAAGCATGCCAGCAAAAGGTGGGAAAATTAAGTTACCCGCACCTAAAAAGAACGCAAAGGTCATAAAGCCTAACCCTAGCGTATCAGTTACACTCATTTTAGTTGTTTGCACTACTAGCCTCGTTTTATTGTTATGTTTTTTAACAAACCTAATTGATTACGCTTTAATTAGCTACTGATGAGCTGAACGAACAATAAATTGTAAAGTTAAAAATACACTTAAAAATAGTAAAACTTTTTTTGAAAGTAACGAAATAAATCGCTAGCTCAGTACTCAGCATCACATCCCTGTCAAAACAGTCTTAATTAGACCTTTTACTCAGCTTTAAGCCTAAAAAAGTGCGCAAACTAATAGCAAACATCGCTTAAATACTCAAGCTTCAGCACCTCATAAAAGCAAAATAAACGATTTAGTTACTATTTATGGCAAGACTTGCGCACATATTCACCACACCTATGAATGTTAAGTTAATTAACATAACAAAAAATCAACCACGATAGAGGTCGGTAATTAAAACGCGACAGTAAAAACTAAAGCAGTTATGATCTCGCCCGAGTCATTCAAACAGCCGAAAGAGTAATCAATTATCTATGTCTTTTACGTTTAAACAATTTCATATTGATGATAAAGAATGTGGTATGGCTGTTAGTACAGATGCGGTTTTACTCGGAGCTTGGGCTGAATTAACACAGTCGAACCATATTCTTGATATTGGTGCAGGAAGTGGCTTACTCAGCCTAATGGCGGCCCAGCGCAGTCCTGAACACCGCCGTATTATTGCTGTAGAAATAGACGCTGCAGCAGCTAATGCTTGCCAACATAATATTAGACAAAGCCCTTGGCCTGAAACGGTACAACTCTTCCATGGTGCAATTCAAGATTTTCAACTACAGCACCTCAACGATTCGGCGCCATTATTTGATCATATTATTTGTAACCCGCCCTACTTTGAGCAAGGTACCCAGGCTAAAAATAGCGCTCGAGCAGACGCAAGACACACGAACACCTTGTCTTTCGGTGAGTTACAAAGCGTGATCAGCAAATTACTTGCTCCCCAGGGCACTGCAAGTGTTATTTTACCGCAACAAAGTTTAGCGAGCTTTACACAACAACTTAATGCTTATGGTCTATTCGTTGCCAAGCAACTTGATATCATTAGCATTGAGGGAAAGCTCGCTAACCGATCAATATTGGCCATTCAGCATCACCTAGCGGTAACTGAACAACCAATATTGACTGTTCTACCGGTTGAAACTCAGTATCAGCAGATGACGATCCGCGATAAACAAGGGCGATACAGCGAAACGATGATAGATTTATGCCGCCCATTCTACTTAAAGCTTTAGCCTACTCATTAGGTCAGCTATAATACTCAACTATTTTTCAGCGAGACCAGCGCATGCAATTTGAAGATTTCCAGCTCGACCCTAGCTTATTAGAGTCACTCAAGGCCATGGGACACAACACCCCTACCACTATTCAGCAGCAAACCATTCCATTGGCCATGGATCAGCGGGATATTTTAGCGCGTGCGCCAACAGGCACCGGTAAAACGGCCAGTTTTTTACTGCCAGCTTTACAGCATCTTATCGATTTCCCACGCCGTTTTGAGGGTCAAGCACGTATTTTAGTGCTGACACCAACTCGCGAATTAGCCAGTCAAATTCATCGTTATGCGAGTCACTTAGCAACAGGGCTTGATCTCAACATCGTTATTATTACCGGTGGTGTGCCATATGGCCCACAAGAAGAAGCTCTTGCAGACAATGTTGATTTATTAATCGCTACCCCAGGTCGATTAATGGAATATTTAGATAAAGATAAATTTGACGCGACTGAAGTTGAAATTTTAATTATTGATGAAGCTGACCGCATGCTCGATATGGGGTTCTCATCAGTCGTGCAATCAATTGCCATCGAAGCTCAGGGTCGAAAACAGAATATGTTGTTCTCTGCCACGCTTGAAGGTAATGGGGTCAATCGTTTTGCACGTGAATTGTTAAACGATCCCGTAATGGTCGATGTTGAAGCACCGCGCAGTGAAAAAGCCAAAGTACATCAGTGGGTACACTTGGCCGATGATCAAGCTCATAAATTTGCCTTGTTGTGTCATATTCTTCAACAAGAAAATGTTAAACGCACCATAGTGTTTGTTAAAACGCGCGAAATGGTTGCCAGCCTTGAAGGCCTATTACTCAAAGCGAATATCCCTTGTGCATTTATGCGCGGCGATATGGAACAGAAAAAGCGCTTCCAAGCACTTGGACGTTTCTCTAAAGGCGAGGTCAATGTGCTATTGGCCACTGATGTTGCAGCTCGCGGTATTGATGTTGATGACATTACTCATGTGATTAACTTTGACATGCCTCGCTCTGCTGATGCATATGTTCATCGCATTGGGCGAACTGCACGTGCTGGTGCAAAGGGCACTGCAATTTCCTTAGTTGAAGCACATGACATGCGCATAGTGTCTAAAATTGAACGCTACATTGAGCTCCCGCTAAAACGCCGTGTTATTGAAGAGCTTCGCCCTAAGCACAAAGAAGCCAAGGTGCCAGGAAAGAAAAAAGCCAACGCAAAAGATGCTCGAGTGAAATCAAAAAAATACAAGAAAAAGTAGTATTTAGGTTTATCTAGGCTTCCTTAGACAGCCTTAACTAGACAGCATTAAAGCGAATTACTCTGTAATTCGCTTTTTTTATATCTAAACCGTTATATATCATTATTAACTAGAGGCAATAGAGCAAGAAAGTGTCAACAAATGTTAATTTCAGCTCAAAAAACACCCAGGCAAATATTTCAACCTAAGCAACTAATTAATAACAATTTAAAATTTAATGGTATGGTATACCCCGATACGAACACCGTAAAAAAATCAATTTACTGATATTTCGGGACCAAATGATAAAAAACATGAAACCCTGAAACATTTTATTTACATTAAGCTATTCAGATACGCTTCATACTCTGTTAATTTAGAGATAATGAGTAAAAATATTAATCAGTAAAACTTGTTAGCCAACGTAGTTAACAATCTTTCAGCATTATTTCAGCATGGATACGCAAAAAGAAATGATAAAAACCATACTTAGAAGATTATCACCGCTATTGATCATCGCCGTGTTTGCCGCCGCAGCGATATTATTAGTCAGCACCAAAGAAGCCCCTGAACAAAAAGATGAAGTGATCAGTGTGCCGATTATTAATGTGCAAACCGTCACCCCGCAAACCTTGTCGCTGAACTTACCATCATACGGCGTAGTGAATCCTAAGTATAAAACCCAGTTAGTCACAGAAGTTCAAGGACGCTTACTCAGTATTTCAGCTAACTTTGTTGCTGGTGGTGTGGCTAAAAAAGGTGAGCAACTTGCCATTATAGAGCCGTCAGATTATGAAGCCGACCTCATGCAGGCTGAAGCAACGCTTGCTCAAGCGACGGCGGCATTGAATGAAGAAAAAGCCCGCGGCGAAGTCGCTAAAATTGAATTTAAAGATTTTGGTAACGGCTTACCACCAGAGCTGGGATTACGTATCCCACAACTCAAAAAAGAACAAGCTAACGTTAAATATGCCGAAGCAGCACTAGCCCGTGCACAACGAAACTTAGCCCGCACCGTTATCCGAGCACCATTTGACGGTATCATTAAGGCGCGTAATGTTGACTTAGGTCAGTACGTTACACTAGGAACTAATTTAGGCGAGCTATACGACACCAGTATTGCTGAAATTAGATTGCCTTTAGCAAATGAAGATCTCGCGTATTTAGAGTCTGTTGATAATCCTGAAACTGCAGTCACATTGACTGCATTGTTAGCCGGCAAGCAAGTCACTTGGCAAGGCGAAATTGTTCGCAGCGAAAACGTTATCGACGAACAAACTCGCATGGTATATCTGGTCGCAGAAATACATGACCCGTATTTACGTAACCATAAAACCGAAGGCCAATTACCGTTAAAATACGGCAGCTTTGTTAACGCAGTGATTACTGGGCGAACGGTGAATGATGTGGTAAAGCTGCCGCGTCACGTAGTGCGCAATGGTCAAGTAGCAGTGGTTAGCGCAGACAATATTATCGAAATACGCCCTGTGAATATTATTCGTTCAGACGTTGACAATATTTATATTCAAGGCAGTTTCAAAGCAAATGAGCGCGTATCAACCACGAGTATTAACAGCTTGAATGCCGGTCAGAAAATAAAAGTACTCGGCGAAGAAAGCAAGATCACTCCAGTCGATACTGACATCCAAGTCGCGCCGACGGCAGGTGAATAAGCATGGAAACGAATAAAGGAATTATCGCCTGGTTTGCTCGCAACAGTGTCGCGGCCAACTTACTCATGGCAGCATTGCTTATTGGCGGTTTGTTTAGTGCCGTTCTTATTAATAAAGAAATATTTCCAACCTTCGAATTAAACCTCATCAATATTAATGTGGCCTATCCAGGTGCTGCGCCACAAGAAATTGAAGAAGGGATTAATATTAAAATCGAAGAAGCAATTCAAGATATTAGCGGCATCAAAAAAGTCACGTCAGTTGCCAGCGACAGTGTGGGCTCGGTGACCATTGAAGTTGAAGACGGTTACGATGTTCAGCAAGTCCTAGATGAAGCTAAGTTGCGTATTGATGCTATTGCCACCTTCCCAGATAACATCGAAAAACCTAATATTTACCAAATAAAGCCAGAAAACAATGTTATTTGGGTATCTGTCTATGGCGACATGAGCCTACATGACATGAAGGAAATGGCTAAAGCAATCAGAGACGACATCACCGACTTACCTGCAGTTACTCGCGCAAAAGTCACTGGTGTTCGCGACTACGAAATTGGTATTGAGCTGTCTGAAGACAAACTGCGCGAATATGGCATTACTTTCACCCAAGTGGCATTAGCGGTTCAAAACTCATCCATTGATTTGCCCGGTGGATCAATTCGTGCCCAAGACGGTGACATTCTTCTGCGGACTAAAGGCCAAGCTTATACTGCCGATGATTTTGCCCAAATAGTGGTAGAAACCCGTGCCGATGGCAGCCGAATTATGCTACCGCAAGTGGCCACCATTAATGATGATTTTGAAGAGCGTTTAGAATACACCCGCTTTAACGGCAAGCCCGCTGCAGTCATTGAAATCACCAGTATTGACGATCAAAACGCGTTAGATATTTCGTCGCAAGTTAAAGCTTATGTCGCTGAACGAAAAAAAACCTTACCGAACAATATTCAACTGGATACCTGGGGTGATTTAACCCACTACTTGCAAGGCCGTTTGAACATGATGCTGTCGAACATGTTTTACGGTGCTCTATTAGTGTTTATTATTTTAGCCTTATTCTTAGATCTTAAACTGGCCTTTTGGGTGATGATGGGCCTGCCTGTGTGTTTTTTAGGCACCATGTTATTAATGCCGCTTGAACCATTTAATATGTCGATCAACATGTTGACACTGTTTGCATTTATTCTCGTGCTAGGGATCGTGGTCGATGACGCCATTGTCATCGGAGAAAGCGCCTATACCGAGCTAGAAGAAAACGGCCACTCTTTAGATAATGTGGTAAAAGGAGTGCAAAAAGTAGCAATGCCTGCCACATTTGGGGTACTTACTACCATTGCCGCCTTTGTACCTATGATCATGGTCTCCGGCCCCATGGGTATCATTTGGAAATCCATCGGCATGGTGGTGATTTTATGTTTAGCATTTTCGTTGATTGAATCAAAATTGATTTTACCGGCGCATTTGGCTCACATGAAAATCAAAAAACGCACCACACCAACTAATCCTTTCTCGCGGCTTAAATTTGCCATCAATGAATGGTTACAGCACTTTATCCACCACACTTATCGTCACTTTTTAGAGCGTTGCATTTCGCGTCGTTACAGCGTAGTGGCGGTATTTGTTGGGGTACTGATTTTGTCACTTGCATTAGTACAAAGCGGCAAAGTGCGCTGGGTTTTCTTTCCTGATATTCCGTCGGACTTTATTCAAGTTCAGCTTGAAATGGAAGAAGGCAGCTCTGAGCAAAATACCTTAAAAGTACTGCAACAAGTCGAAGATGCGTTATATAAAATGAACACTAAGCTTGAAGAACAGTACGGTTACCCTATGGTAAAGCATAGCTATATCGAATTGAAATCACGCAGCAGTGCCTTTGTATTTACCGAACTGACTAAAGGCGAAGACCGTGAAATCGACGGTGTCGCAATTGCTGAAGAATGGCGTAAACAGTTACCGGAATTATTATCGGTTAAAAAACTTAATATCAATGCTAGCACCAACGATGCCGGTGGTGACTTATCATTCCGCTTAACGGCAACGGACTTAGACCAGTTATCTGAAGCCGCTAAAGTGCTTAAAGCAAAACTGGCTACCTATGAAGGCGTGTATGATATTACCGATAACTTCTCATCGGGTTCACACGAAATCCGCTTAAACATTCGTCCAGAAGCTGAAGCACAAGGATTAACACTGTCAGATTTAGCACGCCAAGTTCGTTATGGCTTTTATGGTTATGAAGCCCAACGAATTTTACGTAATAAAGAAGAAGTCAAAGTCATGGTGCGTTACCCACTAGAACAACGTCGTACTATGGGTGATCTTGAAAACATGCTGATCCGCACTCCATCTGGCGCCTCGGTGCCATTTTCAACCGTAGCCGATATCGAACTGGGTGAGTCGTACGCATCGATCACTCGGGTTGATGGTCGCCGAGCGATCACCATTAGCGCCAATGTGAATAAAAACAATGTTGAACCATCAAAAGTGGTCGCCGAAATTCAGCAAGACTTCTTGCCAGAATTAACCGCGCGTTTCCCCAAAGTGGCTTCGGCTTTGGATGGCGGCAGCTTGGATGAGCAAAATGCCATGCTCGGTTTAGCCCAAGGCTTCTTCTTTGCCATGTTCACTATTTATGCCTTAATGGCCATCCCATTAAAGTCGTACACACAACCGTTAATCATTATGTCGGTTATTCCGTTTGGTATGATTGGCGCCTTGTTTGGCCATTATATTCTCGGGCTTTCAATGAGTGTGCTGAGCTTATGTGGCATTGTGGCACTCGCTGGAGTGGTGGTAAACGACTCGCTTATTTTAGTCGACTTTGTTAACCGAGCGCGTGAAGAAGGCAAGTCGCTACTGCAATCGGCTATCGATTCTGGTTGTTACCGTTTTAGAGCGATTATCTTAACCTCACTCACCACTTTTGTTGGCTTAGTGCCCATCATTATGGAAAAAAGCTTACAGGCTAAAATTGTTATTCCAATGGCGACATCACTAGCATTCGGTATTTTATTCTCTACCGTAGTGACGCTAATTCTAGTGCCGATTTTATACATTATTCTTGATGATATAAAACGCCTATGGCGTCGATTTTTCTCTTGGTGGTGGCAACCTAAAACCCTTGCTGACCCCTTAGGTTCTGACAAGCACCATTAAGCCAATGAAACTCGATTATTAACCTAAAAAAACAGAGCTGACATGGCTCTGTTTTTTTTGCTTTAAAAACTGCGAGCTAAGCAACATAGTCACGCTGAATATTTAGCTAGAATACTCGCTATAATCTTGATGATAAAAAGCCATTATGAACACCTCCTCAGCCATACCAACCTTAGTTTACGATATAGGTCATCACCGTTATCTGAACATTACCGCAAGATGTACCCTAAGATGCCAGTTCTGTCCTAAGCATAATGGCTCTAAGCAAATACATGAATATGACTTATCCTTGTCTCAACGTATTACAGCTGACGATATATTCCCACTATTGGGTAATGTGCAGGAAGTAGCAGAATATGTTTTTTGCGGTTTTGGTGAACCCACCTTAAACCTTGAGTGTTTGCTGCAGGTTGCACACGTGATAAAAGCCCAAGGTGGACGTGTAAGGCTAAATAGCGATGGCTTGGGTAACCATTTTCATCGCCGTAATATTTTACCCGAGCTAAGCCAATGTGTAGACAGTCTATCAATTTCACTTAATGCCGATACCCCTGAAGCATACCAGCAACATTGCCGGCCTAAACTAGCAGGGTCCTATGAAGCGTTACTTGAATTTATTCATCTTGCGCCGAAATTCATACCTGAAGTACATGTCAGTGCTATCAACGGGCTGGCTAATGTAAACATTGAACATTGCCGCAATATCGCTGAAAAAAACGGCGCAATATTTAAACAACGCGAGTTAGATATAATCGGTTAAACAAATCTATTCGATTAGTGCACAGACATTTTCGCCAACGCCGGCTTCATGCTAGTATTGCCAGCATGAGAATGCTAAAAAAGTGGCACCATGTCTAAACACACAGCAGTGAGTTCTTCAAACTCGTTATTAATTTCTTCACAAGCGACCCATTGGTCGCAACAGCATATTCTTTCGCTGCTAAGCCAATTGATTATTTTATTAATTGCGGTGTTTATCGTTACGAGTATGGTGGTTAATTTAGGCGAGCGTCGCCTGCAAGAAGATTGGGCCGATCAACGTTACAGTGAATTACAGACTGTTGCGTCGTTAGCCTCCGACAAAGTGTCATTTTTGCAGTTTAGAACCCAGACATTTGCCAAAGGTGAATTACTGCGACAATACCTGCAAAAACCCTCTGCACAACTGCAATCAAGAACGATCGAAAGCTGGGACTCATTAACGAAAAATATTCCAGAACTGCTTGGACTTGCATTATTTAATCCCCAAGGACAACTGCAATTTTCGACCACAGGGAGTTTCAATAATATGCAACTTCCCGCAGCATTATTGGGCTCGGGGAGGAATATGGGCGGTAATGATATTTACACCTCACCCATGGCATTTACACCTGTTGATGGCATATTAGAGCCGTATTTCTATCAATTATCATGGATAGAAAATCCTGATCAGAGTATTAAAGGTTATTTGGTCACTTATAATTCTATTGTTAAATTACTTGAAACAATAAAACCTGCTTTTTTTAATCAGAATTCCCCCTTACTTTTACTTGATACCCAAGGCTTTCTGTATGCAGGTGCCAATCAACCTGAGCCATTAGACAGCATGCCTGACACTCTAGGGTCCAGTTTAAAACAAACTTATCCAGAATTATGGCGTGTAATGGCAATGAATAATTTTGGCCAGTTTCATAGTGAAGATGCCACATTTGTATACCTGAAGGTTGAGTTAACCAGCCAATATGAAACCAAGAGAGAATACTTTTTATTGTCGTACATTCGTCATGATGATATTTCTGCTCGGTATGAGCAATGGCGCATAGTACTCATTATCGCTGGATGCTTAGTCGCACTATTAGCCAGTTTACTAGTGATATTAAGACATAGATTTGTGCTTGAGCGTCGCTCAAACCAAAATAGCCTTCAATTGAGTAACGGTTTGTTTAACAGTGAATTAAGTTGTTTAATTGTTAATGATAGCGGCCGGATCCAGAGCGCTAATGCCAAAGCGGCTTCGGCGCTATCGCTGTCAATTGATGCTCTAAAAGATCGCAGTTTACAACGGGTACTGCATCTGGATGATGATCGTTTAAATCAGATTAAAGAGGCGTTAATCCAAGATAAACAATGGCATGGTGAGATCAGCTTGGAAACGCAGAATAGTAGTATGTTACAAACTCATATTCGCAGTGAAAAGTGCCCCAATAGTAATGAACATTATTGGCTGATCACTTTTGAAGATATTAGTGCCTTATTTGATAGTCAGCGCCAAGCCTATCTGTATCAACTAATGAGTAATAGCGCCGTTGCTACCGCGCTAACCGATGCCAACGGAGTGCTCATAAAATGTAATGACCAATTTGATCAACTGATGTCTTTACACGGAGACACTGATATTTCACTGACGACATTACTCGGCGACGAAGTCAGTAATCAATGGCAAAATATTACCGCGCAAATCAGTTTACAGGGAGAATGGACTGCACAGATAATGCCGTTTAACCACAGTCGATATGATCATTGTTTAAAAACAACATTAGTCGGCCAATTAACATTTGACGGTGACATTGAATATCTTATTTGTACGTTTGAGCAAACAACCCCCACGGTATTAGCTAAAAACAGCAGTAATGTTATTGGCCATCGTAGTGCGATAGTGCTGCGTTTAAATGAACTTGAAAATTATTTTATCAACCTAGGTGACTCAATTAAAAAATACTCTAGCCTACTGGTGATGGACATTAATCCTGAAGGTATTTTTAGCAACATGGGTAATGTGAGTCAGCTTGAGAAACGCCAAAAAGACATTGAGCTACAATTACTGATTGAGTTACCGCTTCATTATCAAATAGCGCAATGGCAGCTCGGAAAGCTGGTTATCTTACTCACAGATACCAATGCCAATTCAGCGCATCAATACGCAATTAACATGATGAAAACCTTGGAAGAGAAAAATTTAGCAGAAGGTATTAATATCGGTATTGCCAGCTACCAACCAGCACAAAATTTAGACCAATATCTTACCAATGCTGAAATAGCCTTAAAACGCGCGAAACAGTCTGTAGATCAAAATATTTGCCAAGCTTTTACTCGACCAAGTAATAATGAAACGAATAACATTGGCTAAAATTGACGGCTTACATCACCTAACAAAGCATGGCTTAACGTCAGGTGATGTGTTTGTTGACAACCTTGATAACGTACCAGGAAATGGGACATCAATGGCCTTATTCCTGAGTAACTTAACTGTGCGACTGCGCAGGGCTAACGACTTCAGGAAGGACTTCGTCAGACTCTAATCTGAAAGGTTGAACATTATCAGGCAGTTTACTTTCATTAATTTCCACAATACTTGAACGGTTCATGGTCACTTTAAAACGAGCATATTCAGGTTGTTCCTTGCCATCACGGAGCACAGCAACCAGGTTAACTTGATAACGACGTTCAACAGACTCATTACTAATATTACCTTCACTTTCTGAGTATATTTTGGCTTTGCCTCGCTCTAGATGACGGGCAAAAGGAACTAAGCTGAAGTTCACTTGTTCTTGTATTTGCGAATAATCGGCCTCAAAAGGCTTATTTGTCACCTTAGTCGCAATGCGATAATGCAGCACTTCTGAGTCGACTTTATTCTGACTGTGACGTTGCCTCATGATATCCGAAACCGCTTTGGGAATATCTTGACTACGCATAAATTCGAGCCAAACTAACTGCTTAGCAACTACAGTTTGAGTAGTGGTATCACGTAAAATACGGCTCCATCTTGGACGGCCACGTTGGATGTAACGCCACATCGCATTACGAAAATCCTCTTTAAATATTTCCCTGAAACCATAAATTACCGCTAATGTTAACAATAGGGTCATGGTTAATTCATTAAAAAAACCTTGGGCTTTAATAATCAATGCCGACACCACCAACATCACCATCCCAGTAGCGACTCCAGTAACAAATTTTTTGAGACCGACACCTAAGGGTTTTAACTCTTCTTTTAACACCACACCTTGTTGGATTAAGCGTCTTAACAAGAGCATTTTATTGGAAATTCGATTAGCATCTAGCTGAGTTTGCACAGAATTGTATTTGCACTCTTGCTCTCTATAGTGATTCTCACCTCGACATGCATTTAATACCTTGTCTTTAACATCACTAAAATCAGCACTTCTGGGGCTTCGCGCCAGTGTCTTTAATAACTGCTGCTCACAAAACCAAGATAAATAATTATCGGCATGCTCAAAATACGATTTCCACTTAGGATCACTCGGAGCATTGCGACGAAACTTTTTCAGTAATTGAGTCACAACATCGCAAAGCTCATCCAAGGCTGGATAAAACTCATTAGGATCGACTTTTTGTTGTAATTCTTTGACATCCGTTTCAATAGCAACGGCAAATTGGTAAGCAAATAAATTAAGATACAAGCGAAACTCTTCTAAGGTACGCTTGTTTAAACTAACAAAACGAGACTGGACTAAGGGTAGATGTAGCCCTTTAGAATAATAAGAGCGACGTCCAAGGATACTACTATGATAATAGTCCTCTTCATCTAAGGTATGCGAACCAATACCCATTTCTGTAGGCAAATAAAAATACAGGTCAAATACCCGCTGATCACCGGGGCCCATTTGATGACTGAACTTAATTGATAACGCTTCTTCTTGTTTTACTTTAACTTTTGCCACTATATATTTCACACACCTTTTTTCATTAACGCTTAGCTACTATACCGCAAAGGCAATATTAAGCTAAAAGTTAATTTATTCAATGAAAATCAGTGAGCGGTATCGGGCGATCTTAACTGGCAAGACCAAACGTTATTGCTGGGAAGAAATTTAAGTGTTGCACTGGTTAATGAATTATCTAAGTCAATCACCTGTACTTGCTGAGCAATGCTAACCCCCTCTATTTTTTGAGAGGCCATAATGCCAAATTCATTGTGTAAATAGGGCTTTAATCGACTGCTAGTTTGCCAAAGTGTGGGCTGAAGAGTTAATCTTAAATGATATGTGAATGAGCCCATATCCACATGGTCAACCTTACCGACTAGCTGGGCTATTTCAGTACCATGGACCGATGACTCAATCTTGTAAATCAGTTTAGCTTGATGGTGATCAATGTCTAAGCTCAACCATAAATTACTTTTATCAACCTTTAATGACGATTCTCCTTGATGACTGAAATAACTGTCGGCATAGCAATCAAAATGCCAAACCGTATGAGTATTGGCAATACGATTAACCACACTGGTGATAAGAAAAATCATTAATACAATACTTAGTACAAAAACAAGTTTACCGCGTTTTGACTGCAGCAACCTGCGCATCTTAATGCGTGCCAATCGATTCGATGATCTAGCCACAAATGGCCACCTTTAATAGCCATTCTTGAGTGATAAATGGCACACTCATATTATCAACATTCACTTTAATGCTATTCACTAATGGTATTTCTGCTGTGGAGTCACCCAAGGTAAAACTAACGTAATGCTGATTAGATGATAATGTCATATTGATGGAGTCCCAGCGGATATGATGACATAAGCGTAATTGCGAAGATAAACAATCCGCATGTAATTGCGCATCTTGCGGATTATTATTACCAAATACAAACAGCTGAACAATACGACCATCTGAGGCCAATATTTGCTGTACTACATCAGCTTGAGTAAGCTCTGGAGGGTTAAGTTTAGAGTAAACAAATAACAATACACTTAATAGAATGACAATAATAAACAGATACTGGCCTACAGATAATAGCTTATTAGGTTGCTCAAATATCTTGGTGTGTTTGGCGCTTGCAAAAGCATATAAAATAACGCCTTGATCAGGTACATACTCAATAAGATTGCTATGGTTGTTACACAAATAATCAGTGATTTTATCGATAATTTCTAGCAGCTCAACTTGAGATAGTGGCTGAGGGCTGTCAGCTGAAATCGCCACAGCTTCAAGTATAGATAGCGGCACGACTTGACCACGATGCTGGACTAATTGACTCACGACCCAATACTCGCGATCATTTAAGTGCCACTGCACAGCGGAGGTCTGATTTATCAATAATCGTTGCGTACTGTCGAACCAACAACATCCTATTTGCATCGCACTGTTCCAGTGTATCGACCGATACAAAAAGTATACTCTCAAACTGAGAACCTAATGGCTGCTAAGTCGACTATCCTGCGGATAATATAACTAATTCGTGAACCAGTCCGCGAATATAGCGTTTTTTTTGCGCGAGGTTTAATTGCACGATAATGAATGTAGAAAGGACTAAATTACCGCATTGGAGCTATGGCAAAATCCAGATTGAGAGATGGGATCAAGAAGTCGAACCAATAATAGGTAGCCTATAGAATAGTACTAACATATTGAGACATGCAAGGTCGCATTAAGTATCAAGACTGATGATATGACACCATTTCAAACGAGCATAAAAAAAGCTGGCAAAGCCAGCTTTTTCTAAACGTTACCCGTATTAATGTCGCTTGAACATTAACTTAGAATGCATAAAGTAATGTCATGTTTGTTTCAGTATCGGTGCTTTCTTTATCATCAAGCGGTTCACTGTTATAACGAACAATAACGGCAAACTTCATCGCTAATGCGCCAATAATATTGGCAGTCAGTGATGTTTCAGAACGAGCATCTAATTTAGACCCCCAATCGGCAATAAATTTCTGCTGGAACTTAGATGAGTCGCTGATCTTAGTTTGGAAATCGATAACTGCGTGAGCAATAATACTGTCTTGGCTATCGTAACCTTCAGCAAGTGATGATTCTTCATCAAGTTGTTGGTAAATATAACCAGGACCAGCCTCTGCTTTTAAAGACATTCTGTCAGTATCGATAAAGCGATGACCATAACCGGCAGACGTGGTAGACGTTAAATCGTAACCCGTAAATGGATCCACTTCATAGTTTGTGTTAGCAAACATATAGCTCACATCATTAATCTGGTAGTTACCTTGCACCCCAAGAAAATAACGCTTTGCAGTCACTTCTTTAGTGTCTTCTTTGTACAGTCCTTCTAACACATACTGATTTTCCCAGTTACCCAATTCTTGCTTTAACGCTAAGCGCGCTTTAAACGAAGAAGTATCAGTGTTACCTGTCGTTAATGTGGCACCTACTTCAGCCTCACCAGCCAAAGTCGCATCGCCTTCAACAAACTCACTTCCAGCATGTGCTGCAAATGGCATGGTTAGTGTAATAGCTGCAGCAATTAGCAGTTTTTTCATGTCATTTCGTCCTATATTTACAATTTACAAAAATCTAATGGAGGGTGTATGTCTAAAATTTCCACGCATATTACCACTTTGATCACAAAATTGAAAAAATAGTCTTGTCTCAAGCATTAGGCCACTAGGCTCTTATTGTGCCAACGACCACTTCGCCAGCGCCATAGCATGGCTAATCCCCTAACCCATTCATCCAACGCTAAAGCAGCCCAAATGCCCAGCAAGCCAAACTCAAGGTGAATACCAAGATAATAAGCACCAGGCACAGCAATACACCACATGGAAAACACTCCCATGAAAAAAGGAAATTTGGCGTCACCACTGGCCCTTAAGGCATTAATCACCACTAAGTTAAAGGTTCTACCCGGTTCCATGATGAGTGTGATCACAAATAACTGCCCCACCAGCACAATAATATCTTGCTCATCCGTAAATAAAGCAACAAGAGTGGGTCCCCATATTGCGGCGAATAAAGCCACAATACTGGTCACAATCAGGCCTAACTTTAATGCTCGATACATTTGCTGCTCTGCGGCTTTTAATTGCTTAGCCCCTACCATATGGCCAATAATAATTTCATTACCGATACCGATAGATAAGCCGAACAATAAAATAAACATACAGATTTGAAAATACAACGATTGCGCAGCTAAGGCTTTATCGCCCATTAAGCCAACAAATGAGGTGACGACCATAAATTGCAACATCCACGAGACGTTTTCGCCCGCGGCAGGTAAACCAATGTGAAACACCTTTTTCAGCATGGCTTTATTGGGGCGCAAAATACTCGGCAAGTGCAATGGGATTTTTGTGTAACGCACAAACAATAGCATCATAATGCTCACACCTACGAGTCGTCCAGCCACGGTACTAATAGCCACACCAGCGACACCCATTTGTGGCAAACCAAACCAACCATAAAGTAATAGTAAGTTACCAATAAAAGTGATGATGTTCATCGATAACGTCACCCACATGGCTTGCTGAGTAAAACCATGTGCCCGCATTCCCGCCGCTAAGCACATGGCCATCGCCTCAGGAATTAAACATAAACCAACAATCTGGAGATACAACTTACCATCGGCCATAAGCTCTGCTGGTAAATTCATTAAATTCAACATCATGGTTGAACCGGATAAAATACCTATCGCAGCGACCAAGCCAACTAAAAAATTAAAGCCAATGGATGAATACACTACGGCACTTGCAGCAGCTTTATTTTGCGAACCTAAATACTGGGTAATGACCACACTGGCACCGATACTGACGAAACTAAATAACGTAATTGCCAGTTCAAATACCATGTTACCAACGGACAACGCCGCCACACCTTGATAAGACACATGGCTTATCATAAAGGTGTTAATTGCGGCAGTTAAAAAGTGTAAAGCAAAATCAACAAATAATGGCCAAGTCAATGAAAATAGCGATAACGGGGCATTAGGCTTAACAAGCATAGAATTAATTCAACTATAAAGTGGGCTAATAGATTTGGACTGTATGGGTAAATGATGACGTTTTAGCGTCAATTTTTAAGGCGAGGATAATGCTGGATAACGTTTAAAAAAACAACACTTTTCGTTATTTAGTTACAAAAAAAATCAGCCCATTCAAAAAATGAGCTGATTTATTATGCTAGCGTTAATAGGTTTACATGATTTTAGGATCAAGTTCGCCAGATTGATAAGCTTTATACATTGCTTGCAGTGACTTAGGCTTAATTTTAGAGCCCATACCTGCACAACCAAATGCTTCATAACGAGTAGTACAAATGTCAGCCATCGCTTCCATTGATGCTTTCAAGAATTTACGTGGATCAAATTCTGCTGGATGTTCAGCCAAGAATTTACGCACAGCACCCGTTGATGCTAAACGTAAATCGGTATCAATGTTCACTTTACGCACACCGTGCTTAATACCTTCAACGATTTCTTCCAGCGGTACGCCGTACGTTTCTGGAATTTCACCACCGTATTGGTTAATGATTTTCAGCCATTCTTGCGGAACTGAAGATGAACCGTGCATGACTAAATGCGTGTTAGGGATACGCGCATGAATTTCTTTAATACGGTCGATACGTAACACATCGCCAGTAGGTTTACGGCTAAACTTGTACGCACCATGGCTAGTACCAATGGCAATGGCTAATGCATCAACATGAGTATCGGCAACAAAACGCGCAGCTTCTTCTGGCGTTGTTAACATTTGGTCCATGCTAAGAATGCCCGAAGCCCCGACACCGTCTTCTTCGCCAGCTTGGCCAGTTTCTAAACTGCCTAAACAGCCAATTTCACCTTCAACAGACACACCACAAGCATGGGCAAATGCCACAGTACGGCGAGTGACATCAACGTTGTAATCGTATGACGCAGGTGTTTTACCATCAGCCATTAGCGAGCCATCCATCATAACTGATGACATGCCTAACTGAATTGAACGCTGACAAATGTCAGGATCAGTACCGTGATCTTGATGAATACACACCGGGATATCAGGATACTGCTCAAGTGCCGCTGCCATTAAATATTTTAAAAATTGTGGGCGAGCATATTTACGTGCACCAGCAGAAGCCTGAACAATCACAGGGCTGTCGGTCGCTTCAGCCGCTTGCATAATTGCACGCATTTGCTCAAGGTTATTCACGTTAAAAGCAGGGACGCCATAACCATGCTCTGCAGCGTGGTCGAGCAGTTGTCGTAGAGAGATAAGAGCCATTTTTTGTTCTCCAATAATAGGGTGATTACTCACCTAGGTCACTATCGTTTGGACGGATTTTTTACTCTACCACAGCTAAACAACCACTGTGGTAGAGCAGTTTTTTTATAGTTATTATTTGGTTTTACGGCATCAATACTTGGTGTGGACTAAGCGCCACGCTTTTCAAGCATTGCTACTGCGGGAAGTTCTTTGCCTTCTAAAAACTCAAGGAAAGCACCACCGCCGGTTGAAATATAAGATACTTTGTCGGCAATATTGTATTTATCCACTGCCGCTAGAGTGTCACCACCGCCGGCAATAGAAAATGCTTTTGAATTAGCAATGGCCTCAGCAATACGCTTAGTACCTTCACCAAATTGATCGAATTCAAACACGCCCACAGGACCATTCCAGACTATGGTACCAGCTTGCTCAATTATCTTAGCCAGGGCTTCAGCACTGTCTGGACCAATATCGAAAATCATATCGCTGTCAGTAACATCACTGACAGATTTCAGTGTCGCGGCCGCTGTCGGGCTAAATTCACTGGCAACAACCACATCGGTTGGTACAGGAATATCACCACCACGGCTTCGAGCGTTAGCCACAAGACGTTTAGCCTCTTCAACTAAATCAGCCTCATACAGTGACTTACCCACTTTATAACCTGCTGCAGCAATAAAAGTATTGGCGATACCGCCGCCGACGACTAACTGGTCAACTTTGGTCGATAAGCTTTCAAGGACAGTTAATTTGGTCGATACTTTAGAGCCACCCACTATCGCCACCATTGGACGGGCAGGATTATCCAGTGCTTTGCCTAATGCATCTAATTCTTGGGCCAATAACGGACCGGCACAAGCAACAGGAGCATACACACCAACACCATGAGTAGAAGCCTGGGCACGGTGAGCGGTACCGAAAGCATCCATGACATACACGTCGCATAATGCCGCCATTTTCTTCGCTAATGTGTCATCGTTTTTGCCTTCGCCCACATTGAAGCGAACGTTTTCAAATACCACAACTTCACCAACATTAACGTCAACGCCATCAAGGTAGTCACTGACCAGACGCACTGAGCAATCAAGTGCTTTAACTAGATAGTCCACTACCGGTTGCATTGAATACTCAGAATTAAACTCGCCTTCTGTTGGGCGACCTAAATGCGACATTACCATTACGGCAGCGCCTTTCTTTAATGCGAGTTGAATTGTTGGTAATGACGCACGTAAACGCGCATCACTGGTCACCACACCGTCACTGACAGGCACGTTTAAATCTTCGCGAATAAGCACGCGCTTATTTTGTAGATCTAAATCTGTCATGTTTATAATTGCCATAATTAGCCTTTCCTTTTTAAGTTAAAACAAAATTTTTACTGTGTAATCGGTTAATACCCATTACTCAAAATGTGATTAAGGTTATTGGTCCAGTTTTGCTTGGATCATCGCTAAACTGGTATCTAACATGCGGTTAGCAAAACCCCATTCGTTGTCGCACCATAATAATAATTTGACCAAGTGGCCTGCGCTGACACGAGTTTGAGTACCATCAACAATACTTGAACGGGGATCATGGTTAAAGTCGCACGATACCAACGGCTCGTCAGTATAGCCTAAAATACCATTAAAACTGCCGTTTGAGGCACGTTGTAACACACTGTTAATCTGTTCAATATTAACTTTTTTCTCAAGCGTGACAGATAAGTCGATCGCGGTCACATTTATGGTTGGTACTCGCACAGAAATGGCTTCAAACTTATCTTTCATGTGCGGCAGAATACGTTCAATACCGCGAGCTAATTTAGTGTCAACCGGAATAATAGACTGACCTGCGGCGCGTGTTCTGCGCAGATCATCATGGTAAGCATCAATAACCTGCTGATCATTCATCGCCGAGTGAATTGTAGTAATAGCACCACTTTTGACTTCAAAATGCTTATCGAGAACATCGATGACTGGAACAATACAATTAGTGGTGCAAGAAGCGTTAGAAATAACACTATGCTCTGGGCGTAACAAATCATGATTAACGCCATACACAATAGTGGCATCAACATCTGCAGAAGAAGGATGGCTAATAAGTACTTGTTTAGCGCCAGCGTGAATGTGTGCCTCGCAAGCTTGACGGTCGATTAAACTGCCTGTGGCCTCATAGACGATATCAATATCAAGTTCAGCCCAAGGTAGTAACTTAGCATCTGCTTGATTGAGCAACAAAATACTGTCGTCACCAATCAGTAACTGATCATCCTTTAGCTTAACGGTATGCTTAAAACGACCATGAGTAGTGTCATACTGGGTTAAATGACAAATGGCTTCTGGCTTTGCCAACTCATTGATTGCCACAATTTGGATCTGTTGACGTTTTCCTGACTCATACAAGGCACGAAGTATTGAGCGGCCAATCCGGCCATAACCATTAATTGCAACTCGAATCATTTAGGGTCCAGAGTAATTAACCTAGGCACTTATTATTTAATCAACCATGATAAAATACTGAAATATAAGTGATTTAGCATATATTATTTTACGTGAATAAAAGACATAAAAAAACGGCCTGCAATCATATTGCAAGCCGTTATTATACAGATTAAACACTTAATAGATAAGTGTTTAATCTCAGATGATTATCCTAAAGATTGGACAGTTTTTACTACATTATCAACAGTGAAGCCGAAATGCTTAAGTAAATCACCACCAGGAGCTGACTCACCGAAGGTCGTCATGCCAACAACACCGCCCTCAAAACCAATGTATTTGTACCAGAAATCAGTATGCGCAGCTTCAATAGCAACACGCTTAGTGACACCTTTTGGTAACACAGATTCTTTGTAAGCAGCATCTTGCTTATCAAACTCTGTCGTAGAAGGCATAGAAACCACGCGCACTTTCTGGCCGAGTTTGCTTAACTCAGCGGCTGAATCCATGGCTAATTGCACTTCGCTACCGGTTGCAATTAAGATCACATCAGCAGTGCCTTGACAATCAGACAGTACATAACCGCCTTTAGCAACGTTAGCTAATTGCTCCGCAGTACGCGCTTGAGCCTTAAGACCCTGACGACTGAAAACTAATGATGTTGGTGCATCACGGCGCTCAATTGCCGCCTTCCATGAAACAGCCGTTTCTGCTGCATCACATGGACGCCATACTGCCATATTTGGCGTTAAACGTAGGTTAGCTAATTGCTCAATCGGCTGATGCGTTGGACCATCTTCGCCTTGACCGATAGAGTCATGGGTATAAACGAAAATGTTTTGAATACCCATTAATGCTGACATACGTACTGCGTTACGCGCGTATTCCATAAACATCATGAAGGTAGCGCCGTAGTTAATAAAACCACCATGCAACGACGCACCGTTCATAATGCCGCTCATACCGAATTCACGTACACCGTAATAGATGTAGTTACCAGCAGGATCGTCTTGAATACCTTTTGAGCCAGACCAAAGCGTTAAGTTAGAACCGGCTAAGTCTGCGCTACCGCCAAGTAATTCTGGCAACATAGCACCAAAGAAACCAATCGCATTTTGAGACGCTTTACGGCTCGCAATACCTTCGGCTTTATCTTGGCTTTCTTGGATAAAGGCTTGTGCTTTTGCTTCAAAATCAGCAGGTAAATCACCCTTTAAAACACGGCGATCATATTCTGCAGCAAGTTCTGGGAACGCAGCTTGATATGCAGCAAACTTGTCATTCCATAATGACTCATTCGCCTCACCTTTGTGTTTGGCATCCCAACCAGCATAAACATCAGATGGGATTTCAAAAGGAGCGTGTGGCCAGTTTAAGAACTCACGAGCGGCTGCAATTTCAGCATCACCTAATGGTGCACCATGACAATCATGGCTGCCCGATTTGTTCGGAGAACCAAAACCAATAATGGTTTTACAGCAAATCATCGATGGCTTATCGGTGACAGATTTAGCTTGTTCAATTGCTGCACGGATGGCATCAGGATTATGACCATCAACATCAGCAATAACATGCCAGCCATAAGCTTCAAAGCGCTTAGGCGTATCATCAGTGAACCAACCTTCAACATGACCATCGATAGAAATACCGTTGTCATCCCAAAATGCCACTAACTTACCTAGGCCTAATGTGCCGGCTAATGAACTGGCTTCGTGAGAAATACCTTCCATTAAACAGCCATCACCTAAGAAACAGTAGGTAAAATGATCAACAATATCGTGACCTGGACGGTTAAACTGAGCCGCTAAGGTTTTTTCGGCAATCGCCATACCAACAGCATTGCTCAAACCTGCGCCTAAAGGACCGGTGGTGGTTTCAACACCTGGAGTATAACCATACTCAGGATGACCAGGTGTTTTTGAATGTAATTGACGGAATTGCTTTAACTCTTCAATCGGCAACTCATAGCCTGATAAATGCAATAAAGAGTAGATAAGCATAGAGCCATGACCGTTTGACAGAACAAAACGATCGCGATCGACCCAGTTAGGATTAGTTGGATTGTGCTTTAGAAAATCATTCCATAGCACTTCGGCGATATCAGCCATACCCATTGGGGCACCTGGATGACCAGAATTGGCTTTTTGAACCGCATCCATACTTAAGGCGCGAATAGCGTTAGCGAGTACTTTACGAGATGACATGCTCTCTCCTGCTTGTTTGTAAGGTCTAGCGGGCAATTGTGAAGCCATATTTTCCCCTACAAGGCGATGTGACGCAAATTAAAATTTCTCTCATTACATTTTTAGTCAGTAATAAGCTCACTTTTACCTATTAAGGTCGTCTTGCCGCTGATGTTTATTGGGTAGATAACATGCAAAAAGCCCCGTAATGAACATCTACATACTGAGTAATTATTTATTGACAGTCAGCTTAGAAAACAGTGCTGTGTAAGTAAAACGTCAACTTGTCTCAACACTTAATACCTCATAATCATCCTTAATATTGTTCAATTAATGGCACCAAAGTGTTTAAAGCAGACCAAAAAAAATGATTAAAACTTAATTTAATCAGAAGTTTAATTAACCCATTAGCTAAACACACTCATAGAGAGTAAAAAATATTCATGCACTACTGCACAATTATCTGCTTAAATTCGTATTAAGGGGTGTTATCAAATTAGATTTCGACTAAAATAGACGTCTAGACGTATATTCAAATGCAACCAACGAGATTTTCCTATTATGGCAAAGCACTTGTTTACCTCTGAGTCGGTCTCAGAAGGTCATCCAGATAAAATCGCCGATCAGATTTCTGATGCGGTATTAGACGCAATACTTGAGCAAGATCCAAAGGCTCGTGTTGCGTGCGAAACGTATGTTAAAACCGGAATGGTATTAGTGGGCGGTGAAGTCACCACTTCTGCTTGGGTAGACATTGAAGAAATTACCCGTAAAACCGTCCGCGAAATCGGTTACACCAATTCAGATATGGGTTTTGATGCTGATTCATGTGCGGTACTTAATGCCATAGGCAAACAGTCACCAGACATCAATCAAGGCGTTGACCGCTCAGATCCTGCTGAACAAGGCGCTGGCGATCAGGGCTTAATGTTTGGCTATGCCAGCAATGAAACCGACGTATTAATGCCTGCACCTATCACTTACGCTCATAAGCTAGTTAAGCGTCAGTCAGAAGTGCGTAAAGACGGCACTTTACCTTGGTTGCGTCCAGATGCAAAAAGCCAAGTAACCTTTGCATATGACGATGGCAAAATCATCGGTATCGATGCGATTGTATTGTCAACTCAACATCGTGAAGACGTAACACAAGCAGATTTGATTGAAGCCGTAATGGAAACCATCATTAAGCCTGTATTACCTGCACAATGGTTAAACAAAGACACTAAATACTTTATCAACCCTACTGGTCGCTTTGTTATTGGTGGACCTGTTGGTGATTGTGGTTTAACAGGACGTAAGATTATCGTTGATACTTACGGCGGAATGGCGCGCCATGGTGGCGGTGCATTCTCTGGTAAAGACCCATCGAAAGTAGACCGTAGCGCAGCTTATGCTGCACGTTATGTGGCTAAGAATATTGTTGCTGCAGGTCTTGCTGATCGCTGTGAGCTACAAGTGTCTTATGCTATTGGTGTTGCAGAGCCAACATCTATCAGTATCGAAACATTCGGTACTGGTAAAGTGTCTGAAGAAGTGTTGATCAAATTGATCCGTCAACACTTTGAGCTACGTCCTTATGGTTTAACCGCAATGCTAGATTTGGCGCGTCCTATCTATCAACAAACTGCAGCTTATGGCCATTTTGGTCGCGATATATTCCCTTGGGAAGCGACAGATAAAGCTGAGATTCTCCGTGCTGATGCCGGACTATAATAAGCTAGGTATCGATATAGCTTAACGCTTGTTGGCTAAGCTAAAACGATATCAAACATAAAACCGCCATTTGGCGGTTTTATGTTATTGGCGCTATCCAATTTGCACTAGCAGATGTAATAAGGTAATGATTTAATCTCGACACTGGGTCTCATTATGTATCAAGCCACTTGGCTAGAAAAAAATATAATAGCAAAGCAAGCTGTTGCACCGCCATCCTTAGGGGCGGAACCCATTGAAGCTGATTCGATTGCGAATAAGTCGATTGCGAGTCATCCTACTGCTGTAGAAGGCAACGCGATTGAACTTGCTGAAAGCAAACTCTCAGCGATAAAGCTCTGTGCAATAAAAGAATGGTCAGCCATTAAATTATTCTATCGTCAGCATATGCCTTATGCGCGATTAGCTCAAAAAGAAGCCATAGCAGTTATTAATCACCTAAACTCAAACGCTACTGATAATCAAGACAGAAGTGATGACGTTAATAGGGCGACATTCAGACCGCGAAATATTATTGCCGCTATAAGAGTCAAACCGATAGGCCACTATCAACTGGTAAATGGATTGTTAGTTCACCCCGACTATCGTGGCCAACACTATGCAAGCCACTTATTACAGTTTATTGCACCTAGATTAAAGACTAAACATTGCTTCTTATTTGCTCACCCATGGTTAATAGGCTTATATCAACAGCAGCACTTTGTGGCGATAGAACCGCTGCAAATATCGCAGTTACCAGCAGAAATCACCCAATTATACTATCGTTACCACTCTGAAGAACGACCACTGGTACTGATGCAGCTAAATAACCCTGAGCAATAATGCATATCAATGATTTAGCTAAATCATCCTAATGCGTAAACATAAATGAAGATAGTACAATAAAATAGGTTAACAATGATCGAAATGCGCACTTTCAATGCACATAAATGACACTTGCTGCATACTCATTATTGGCACATCTTTGACACTAATTGATGCCATATTGATCTGCTCAATTTGAGTAAATAAGGCTATCGCAGCATGATAGTCATTGGTTACCCCACAAAATACCCATCTATCATGCCAGCGCACAAAATATCCTGATTGCTGCACTTGTAGATTATCCTTACAGTGCACACTTGCTTCAATACAATCATATGATTCATTTGCCTCAGCCAATACCGCGGCAATCAGCTTCATGTTGTCAAATGCTGATAATCTTAAACCAAGGTAAGGTGAAAAAAGGGTTTCAAAGTCAGTACTCATTACATTCCTAATTAATAACCACTTTATTCACGCACCAAGACATAGTTAGCTGATGACATCGGCTGTAGAGGTGGCCAATAAACAATAATCACGTTGTTCAAAACGAAATTGATCAATCTGTGTCATCGCAGCTTTTTGTTGATGTGCCGCTAAAGAGCGAGCATTGTCTGCAGCAACATAGGTCACCATAAATGGAAAGCTAGTGTTTACTTGTTTTTTTAACTCACTCACTAACGCCGCAAACACGCCTTGGCCACGTTTTGACTCTTGAATCCAAACCGGCCCATATTGACACGAATTGGTCGTCGATAAAGCTTGCCCAGCCAACTCAGCGAACTTAATCTTTTGAATAATATGGCGATACAATGGTTGCGCGGAAAAAAATGACCATCTTGCCGCCATCACATAACCAATAATTTGCCCTTGCTCTTCTGCCACCATAAACCAATGTTGATTAATTAGCTGACCCACCTCACTTTTGGTGAATGAATGAGCATGTAATTGGTTATCTGAACCAGACAACTCATCATCTACATGAGCACGCTCTAACTGCACAATGGCAGTAACATCGGTGAATAACGCCTTACGGATAATAAATGACAATGATTATTCCTTTGGATCTGAATGGGGAGGTTGCTTCTTAGCCCATTCTATCACTAGCGCAACAGGCAGCGGAGACATAATTAATGTTCCTACGCCAATGAGCAATGCAATCACCAACATACCACTGACTTGCTGACCTATATCGCTTTGCCAATATAAGCCTACGCCCACCAGCAACATAATTAAGCCGATGATATGCAACACTTTGACTAATTTAATCATTTGACTCTCTTTAGTTCGTTAAATAATGTTCATTAATCCAAAAACTGACAATTATTTACTCTTTTATTAATGCTCAAGTAGTAGAATAGCGCCAATTTTTTCGTATTTGGAACCCTCTCAGCATGATAAAGCATATTCTCGGCGCCGCAGTTATAGTTATAGGCCTTAGTGCTTGCCAAAGTCCATCGGCCACTGTCTCAAATGAACAATTAATTGGTACTTGGCATGTCGACACCGTCCTCGACACTCCAACCATTAATAATAGTCCTGCAACGTTAGTTTTTGCCGCAGATGGCGAGTTAACAGGTAACAACAGTTGTAATCAGTTTTTTGGCAGTTATGCCCAGCAAGGTAACTTTTTACAGCTGGCACCAGCAGGCACTACCATGAAAGCCTGCGTTGACAGCTTTATGAGCCAAGAAGCCGAGTTGATGCAAGCTATTTCATTAGTACAACAAGTTGATTTCTCAAAAGGAAAACTTAATCTATTGTCAGAAAAGGGTGATACTCTATTGGTACTGACAAGACAATCATCGCCATTATCTTAATCATTTATTGCTTAAATGAGTCACAGAACTAACACAAGTGTCAGCTTAAAGTTCCACGACAAAATGAATTTTTATTCAATAAATTTGATTTTTTCTTGACTTAATAAGTCAATCTATTCAAAATGTGCTAGATTTTTGAATAACAAATATAAGATGAAATATCATTATGCCAGCGACAAGAAATCAGGATGAGCTCGTACGAACTTTTAAATCGATTCTCAAAGAAGAACGTTTTGGAAGCCAGAGCGAGATTGTTAATGCGCTTCAAACCGAAGGATTCGGTAATATTAATCAATCTAAAGTATCGCGTATGCTCAGCAAATTTGGTGCTGTTCGTACTCGTAACGCCAAGCAAGAGATGGTCTATTGCCTGCCTGCAGAGCTAGGCGTTCCAACTGCGGGTAGCCCAGTTAAGAATTTAGTGCTAGATGTTGATCATAACCAAGCCATGATAGTGGTAAGAACCAGTCCAGGTGCAGCACAATTAATTGCTCGTTTGCTGGATTCAATAGGTAAACCTGAAGGGATATTAGGTACCATTGCTGGCGATGATACGATTTTCATTTGCCCTGCAAGTATAAAAACTATTGATGATACCTTAGAGACCGTTAGATCTTTATTCAATTATAGTGAATAAAATATCACTATAAAAAAAGCAATGCCATGGCATTGCTTTTTTTTTTGCTTAACGCGGGTGGTTACGCATCATCGAATTGGGTTAAAAAATCTAATGATGGCACAAAGAATGATGATCCGGTCAACGCTTTGGTAAACAACATTAAATGATCATGATTTCCATGGCCATCACCGTGCACCATACTGCGAAGCATTTGTTCAAAATGTTCTGGAGTGCGGCACACAGAAATAAAAATCAGCCCTTGCTCTCGAATCGAACCATAAGGCATGCTTTGACGCAGGATTTCTAATGAATTACCTTGCGCATCTTTTAAATTAACTCGCTTGGTATGACTGGTTAATGGCTTATCTTCCGACTCATATTCAATATCATCAACTTTAGTTCGACCAAAAATATCTTCTTGTTTTTTCAGTGGTAAACGATGCCATTTACTTAAGTTATGCATGTATTTTTGTACATGAACATAACTACCAGAGGCAAACGCTTTATCTTCATTACCAACCAATGCAACCTCTTGACGATGGCGCCCCTTAGGGTTTTCGGTACCATCAACAAAACCGGTTAAATCACGGCTGTCCATAAAACGGAAACCACGCTCTTCATCAACGAGCTCAACCAAATCTTCAAACATTTGATTAATCTCATTTGCGACAAGATGTAAAATATCGTAACGGTCACAACGAATATGAATAAACAGATCATATTCCATTGCAGGTGCATCACGAATACCTTCATTCATAGCAGGAAAAGGTTTTAATAATGCTGGGCGCGCATCAGGATAAAAGGTATCCCAAAAATTAGCACCAATACCGACAAAGCCATTAAAAGCACTGTCTGCATATTGATCTGTGAGCTCATAGATGTATTGCGCCACATTAGCAATAGATGGACGTAACTGATCTTCAACACCATCATTGGCATTAAACATCAGGTACACACTGTGTAAATTACCTTCTGCGCAAATCCCTAACTGTTCACGAGGCATAGCTTGGTTATCCATATTAACTTGATCCACCTTAATACTAAATGTCGGCCTAAATGGTGATAATTTAACGCATTGAACTCATTAGAGAGCGATTCACATATCGTCTTAGTTTAGCTAATGATTAACTAACAATGAGCTTATCTTAATCAAATATAAATTACTTGAAGTGTACTCACATTTAGCTGATTTGTATCACCTATTGCACTCATATTCTCTCAAGTAAAAGATTGAACAGCTGTTTTAATAGATGGCTCACTCAACTCAAGTTATAGGATATTCTTCGTTAGCCGAAATCATAATATTGAGCTTATTGACTCTCAAACTTGTCATTTATTTGATTAACAGACCCACACTTTTATGACTGCATGCTGCAAGTAATGGTGTATTTTAAATTAAAGCAGCACAGTGGGCTAGACAGTAAACGGTTTTATAACAGGTTATGATTCAAGTCTGATGTTAACAATTATGCTCCACATTAAGATGACCATAGCAATCGTTAATTAAAAATGACTAGCGGATGTGGCGCAATGTGAATATCAACTCGTTGGCCAGGTATTAGTGTCGTTGATTGACTACTTACATCCAAGATATCAGCGCCAACTTTCACTTGATAATGGCATACAGTACCCAAAAAATGCCTTTCAACAATACAGCCACGACCATTGGTATTAGGATGAACTTCAATTTGCTGCGGTCGTAATAATACTTGCCCTTGGCTTCCAATCGGCCAAGGTAATTTTTCAGTACTATTAAGATTTCCAAGAGCATAATCAACTTGATAACTCGTGGTTACAGTAACAGGTAAATAATTACCCGCGCCGAGGAAATCAGCCACGTAGCGCTCTTTTGGCGAACGGTACAAGGTTTCCGCTTTACCATGTTGAATAATGGCGCCATCTTTAAATAATGCCAGCTTATCTGCAAAGACAAATGCCTCATCTTTACTGTGTGTCACAAACACCGCACTCACATTTCGCTTTTTTAATATGGCACGAATTTCCAGCATCATCTCGTTACGTACTTGCGCATCAATATTGGAAAAAGGTTCATCAAGTAATAATAATTCAGGTTGATATGCTAAGGCTCGCGCAATTGAAACTCGCTGCTGCTGTCCGCCAGATAATTCATGAGGATAACGAGATGACAAGCCAGTTAATTTAACCAGATCAAGCATCTCATCCAACCGAGTAAGGCGCTCCTTTGCATTAAGATTTTTAACGCCAAATAAAATATTATCCGCCACGGTTAAATGTGGAAATAAAGCATAGTCCTGAAAAATCATCCCGACACCACGTTGCTCACTGGCAACAAACACGTCATCACTGCTCATCACCTGGCCACTAATACTGATACTGCCTTGGCTAATGGTTTGCAAACCTGCAATCACGCGCAGCAGTGTGGTTTTTCCGCAACCACTGGGGCCTAATAATGCGACAATTTCGCCTTGCTGCAAGGTAAGATCTAAATGACGCAAAATCACTTGACCTTGATAATCACTACAGATATTTTCAATGGTTAAGGTTGACATAATTAGCCTTGTTGCTCCAAGGAGCGATTAAGATAAATCAATGGAACAAGCCCGACTAACACAATAACAATCGCGGCTAATGCACCATGTTCAAGCTTTTCATCTGAGACAAACTGAAACACATAAGTGGCTAAGTTTTCAAATCCAATGGGGCGTAATAATAATGCTGCGGGCAACTCTTTCATACTTTCAATAAACACCAACAATGCCCCGGCAAAAATCCCTTTACGCAATAACGGTAAATGAACCCGCCAAAGCAGTTGCAATGGGGTTTGACCCAAGGTAATACATGCCATGTCCAAAGAAGGCGAAATGCGCTTATAACTGTTCTCTAAACTACCGATAGATATGGCAATAAAACGTACACAAAAAGCAAAAATCAGAGCGAACACGCTGCCGGTCAATAACAATCCCGGTCCACGTTCACCCAGCCAATCGTAAACATCGTTAATCGCAAAATCAATAAATGTCAGTGGAACCAAAACACCAATTGCTAGGACTGTGCCCGGCAATGCATAACCAGTAGAACTGAGTCTAGAAGGAAGATAATCACTTTTACGCGGACTGACTCGACGGACAAACATCAATATCAGTGATAACAGCATACACACGGCACTCACGATAGCGGCAATGTATAAGCTGTTAAGGCTATATTGCCAAAAACGTGTATCCCAACTCTCGTTAAAATAATCAATGGCATAAACACATAACACGGTAAAAGGCAGCAAGAAGGCAAGAAATAACAATAAAGTGCAGTAGCCTAGCGCAATCCAGGCCTTAGTTGATGACAACACATATCGATCGGCTTCATTGAAGGATGATTGTTTTTGAAATAATTGTTGTTTGCGACGGGCAAACCGTTCAACACCTATCATAGAGAACACCACCAGCAACATAATTGCCGATAATTTAGCGGCAGCCGTTAAACTGCCATAGCCAAGCCATGTGTCGTAAACGGCTGTGGTTAGAGTAGGAACGGCAAAATAGCTTACAGTGGCAAAGTCTGCTGCGGTTTCCATAGCCACTAGGGCAACGCCAACAGCTAAAGCAGGCCTTGCCATGGGTAATGCCAGTCGCCAAAAACTGCGCCACGGACTGCACCCCATTACCCGAGATGCATACAATAAACTTGATGATTGCTCCATAAAAGCGGTGCGGGCTAATAAGTAAATATAAGGGAATAGTACTAACGACAGTATTATTGCCGCTCCGCCGAGGCTGCGTATCGCGGGGAAATAATAATCATGGGGTGATTGCCATTCAAACCAATCCCTTAGTGTACGTTGCACTGGGCCGGCATAATCGAGCATATCAGTATAAACATAAGCAACAATATAAGCTGGCATGGCTAATGGAAGCAGTAATAGCCACTGAAAGTATCGTCGAAAAGGAAAGTCACAGCGGGCAATTACCCACGCAGCAGGAATAGCTAATAGCAGCGAGCCGAGTCCAACCAACAACATCAGTAATAAGCTATTGGCTATGTATGTCGGCAACACTGTATTAAATAAATGGCTAAATACAGCTTCGTCAGGAAGAGTGGATTGCACTATTAAGGCAATCAGCGGCAATATTAATATTACCGCGATAAAATAACCAGTAAGCGACCAGCCTCTGGTTAGGCCTAAAATCATAAATAATACCGAGTTAACTCAGCGCACCCAACTCATTTTATCAATACTATTAATCGTAGCAATAGTGCGCTAAAAATGGTTACGTGCGCTTGGCTTGGAGGTTGATCGTCTATTGAGGATCGCCATAATTACAGGTCAAATTTCACTTCGTCGAGTAATTTAACTGCCGCTTGGTGGTATTCTGCCAACTTATAAATCGGTAAGCTGTCGGCCTTAAAATCACCCCATGAGGCCACTAATTCAGACGGAGCCACATCAGCCTTTACCGGATATTCCATATTCACTTCAGCATACATTTTTTGCGCGACATCTGAGGTAAGGAATTCCATTAATTTAATGGCATTGTCTTTATGAGGAGCATGTTTGGCTAATGCCATTCCTGATACGTTGACATGAGCACCACGGTTCTTTTGATTAGGGAAATTAATATCGACAGCTTGTGCCCAGCTTTTCTGGTTTTTATCCATTAACATATTGCCGTAGTAATAGCTGTTACCGATAGCGATATCACACAAGCCTTCTTTAACGGCTAGTACTTGATCACGATCATTACCCTGAGGCTTACGGGCTAAATTAGCTTTGACCCCTTGTAGCCAGGTTTTCGTTTTCGCTTCACCATCATGAGCGATCATTGAGGCTACTAATGCGATGTTATAAGGGTGTTTACCACTGCGAGTACAAATTTTACCTTTGTATTCAGCTAAGGCTAAGTCCTCGTAATCAATATCAATTTTACCAGTACGATCTTTAGAAGAATATAAATTACGCACCCGCATAGTGAGTGCAAACCAATTATGTTGTTGTGAGCGATATTGAGACGGAATATTATGGTCGATAATGTTGCTTTGGACCGGTGAAACAAGATCTTTATCCACCAACTCCATCAAGCGAGAAAAGTCTGATGTCAGCACTACGTCAGCAGGGGATAAACGACCTTCACGCGCTATCCGTTCAGCAATGCCATCTTTAGCAAATACGACATTAACGTCGATACCACTTTGTTGGGTAAATTTTTCAACAATGGGCTCAATCAGGAAAGCTTGGCGATAAGAATAAACCGTTAATGCCTCTGCGGCACTGACCGAAGAAGCCACACAAGCCAAACCTAATAATGCGACACTTTTTAGCAATTTCATTAATCAACGCTCCCTAATTGAAACAATATTGCGCCATCGCCGACGCGATTGATAATGGTTATCAATTGCGATAGGGTAAGTGATCATCTTCAAAGGAGCAAGTGCTGTTTCACTCGGGGCAGTGAATTTTCAAGCGGGGGAAGCAATGACCACAAAAATCAGTGAGCACTGTTGAGGCTCTGCCATCACGGCATTAATGGTTATGATTGATGCTATTACCAATATTTTTCGACTGTTATTTGTCCAGGAGCGCGTCGAAGATTTTTTGCTAATCCTTTTTCCACTAAAGCGATTTGAGCATCCGTTATCATGCCAGGGTTACCGCAGATCATCACTTGAGAATGCTCAGCATTTATCCCTAACCCCGCTTTCTGTTCAATTAATCCGCTGCTAATACCATCGGGAATACGACATGATAAAGCATTAGGATAATCTTCACGGGTCACAATAGGAATAAATACAAACTGCTGTGGATGCAGTTCAATAAACTGCTGGATGGTCTCTAAATAAGCAAGATCTTCACCAAGGCGAACACCATAAACGAGCACGACCTTTTCAAAACGTTGCCAAGGCCCATCAGTTGCCAGCATTGAGATAAAAGGTCCGACTGCGGTGCCTGTGGCAAAAAACCACAAATGTTTACCTTGCAAAGCACCATTTGGCACCTCGTCTAGAGTCATAAACCCTGTTGCTTTAGACGTCACTTCAATAGAGTCTCCTGGGGTTAATGCTTGTAGATCTGGAGACAGCAGCCCGTCCTCTACCGCAACAGCAAGCACTTCGACATAGTCCTTACCTGGGGGATTCACCAATGAATATGCACGAGCAACACGCTTTTCATCTCGTATTTGGCTGAGCTTTATAAATTGACCAGCGATAAAAGGTTCGACATCAGCTTTGATCCGCAGTGAAAATAATTTGTCATTCCAATCAATGCGTTCAATTACTTTACCCGTAGTCCACATAGTCACGATCCTTTCACTGAGAGCCAATCTTAATCATAAGAGACTACGTCGCTTGAGTCACGCTTTGTGATTCATCTTTAGCAAGCTTATCTTGCTTAAACTGCGCTAACCCTTGCTGTATCAGTTCATATGTTTTATCCACACCAGCGGCTATATCACCTTCTAACACCTTTAAACCAGACAATATATCGCTAGCCTCTTTAAAGCCTTGATCTATGGCATCACCAATTTTGAGCATAAAACTATCAACTTGCTCATCGAGTCCCATAGATTTATTTTGTTGTTGGTGAATAGAGAAAAAATTTGTGGCAAAGCTCACAATGCGATCAGCTGTTGCCTCTGGTGAGTAATCCACTCCGCTATCGACGCCCTTCTGAATTGCGTTGTCTCCAAGCGTGGGGGCAAGTTCTTGGTTAATGGCTTCAATTGCGGCGCGATAAAGCAACGCCATAGACTTGTCACCCGCAGAAATACTCACTTCTTCCTGTGCGGCAAGAATACTGTTGTTCATCATTTGACGACTCAGTTGACTCACTGATACTTTAGCTGATGAATTTACCGCTGAACTCGTATTATTAGCTTTATTTTGAGTTGAAGTATTCGCTTCACTGGTTGGAGTATTGTTGTTTTCTCGTCCCTTCACATTTGAGGGCGCTGCGCTTTTAATGTCCATAATAGTGTCTTATTTAAAGTAACGGATAGCTTAATTATCGACCAAAAAATGCATACCTGAAGTCATAATGAAATAAATATACGATTTAATTCACTGCAATAATGACCATAAATGCCTCTTCGCTTTAAAACAAAGCAGTTAGATAGCAAGCAGAAAAAATAAACGATATAGTGAGATTATATTTGGCATTGCTAATATGGTTAATTAACCAGACTCAATTACTATCATTACTGCGACTAAATTACCGCGAATAAACACACAGTACTAGATTCAATTTAAGGACAATAATATGCCGCAACAACATTGGTTTATGTGGGGAATGGATATCTTCTCTGGTCTTTTCTTAGTGTTATTTTGGCTATTACTGATTGCGGTCATTTACATGTTTATTGCTGATAAATGGCAAACAAAACAAGCCATACGCCATAATTATCCTGTTATCGGTCGCTTTCGATATATATTTGAAAAACAGGGTGAGTTTTTTAGACAATACTTTTTTTCTCAAGATCGTGAAGAACTGCCATTTAACCGTGCCGAGCGCAATTGGGTATATCGCGCAGCAAAAAATGTTGACCGTACAATTGCATTTGGATCAACACAAGTTCTAGATAAACCCGGTTCAGTGATGTTCATGAACTCAGCCTTTCCAGTCAGCGATCATGACTCTCACAAGACAATAGACGTAACCATTGGTCCAGATTGCACCCATCCTTACACAACCAGTAAAATTTGCCATATTTCAGCAATGAGCTTTGGTGCATTATCTCGACCAGCGATTACTGCGCTATCTCATGGTGCAGCGAAAGCAGGTTGCTGGCTCAATACTGGTGAGGGAGGATTAAGCCCGTATCATCTTAAAGGTCATTGTGACTTAGTGTTTCAAATCGGGACTGCCAAATATGGTGTCCGAGACGAACAAGGCCATTTAGATCCTCAAAAACTCAGCGATATAGCAGCCCACCCTGAAGTTAAAATGTTTGAAATTAAGTTGAGCCAGGGCGCTAAGCCAGGGAAAGGAGGGATTTTACCTGCAGTAAAAGTGACCGAAGAAATCGCAGCCATTCGCGGTATTCCAGCAGGACACGACTCAATTAGCCCTAATGGCCATATTGAATTACACAATGTTGCTGACATTGTCGATATGATAAATCAAGTAAGAGACATTACCGGTAAACCAACTGGCATTAAGGCTGTATTAGGCGATATGTCTTGGGTAACAGAGTTTTTGGATGAAATTGAGCAACGTGGGATAGAATATGCCCCAGATTTTTTTACGTTGGACAGCTCAGATGGCGGCACTGGTGCAGCGCCACAGGCATTAATGGACAACGTTGGGTTACCACTAAGGCAAAGCTTGCCGTCTCTGGTTGATTTATTGAATCAACGCGGCTTTAAGCAACGCATTAAAGTCATCGCAACGGGTAAAATGATTATGCCATCTTATGTAGCTTGGGCATTGGCCACTGGCGCAGACTTTATTGCTTCAGCTCGCGGCAATATGTTTGCCTTGGGTTGCATTCAGTCACTACAGTGTAACAGAGACACCTGCCCAACGGGTATCACAACCCATAATATCCGTCTGCAAAAAGGCTTAGATCCTAAAGATAAATCTGTGCGAGTGGCAAACTACAATCATTTCTTACATTATGATTTAACTATGATTGCCCACTCTTGTGGCGTAACGGACCCAAGGTATTTAACCCGTCATCACGCTCGAATAGTGCAATCGTCTGGAGTTGCAGTCACCCTTGATAATCATTACCGTCATATGCAGTAGAGAAGCGCATCAATCCCAGTAAACGACTGGGGTTGATGCGCGCGATTACTTTGCCGAATATCATTAAAGGGTGTATAATAAAATTTGATGTTTGTCACAGTAAGCGGTCTTAGTGTGATTTTAAAGCGAAATCAAACAGAAGGATTTCATGTTGAATATCAAAAAGAATGCAGTAGATCTTAATGTTGATCTAAATGTCAAAAGCTTAAGTTTAAGCTGTAAAAACTGTAATCGAATGACAGAAATCGAAGGCGAGCTAGTGTGTTTTGAGCAAGGAAAAATTAAATGCTTAACTCTCGATCCGTCTCCAGCAGCATTGATAAAAATGGTGTGTATTAATTGGCAAAAAAAATAAGCCAGTCGTCGTTATACTCTCTACTAAACCATTGTTTCAGCCAATCCTCTTGTACTTACATTATCCAGAAAATCTCATTTAGCGATTAATCCTCTTTGAGCATTAAATGAAATCCACTTAAGCCAAAGCCAATACTTCAGCTTGTGATAACAGCCGCTACTAGAATATGATTTTATTACACTCGATTAATTCCAAAGTACATGGGAATTGTATTGTGGGATGGCTAGATTGATATATTACTCTTATCCAAGTCGCTGTCCATTGCCTTCGCGAGAGTCACTCCACGAGTCGTCACTCTTAAACCGGCACACAAATCGTTGTAGACTATTTTAATCGCATCATCAGACATGTTACGCCCTTTTAGCATTGCCATAATAGCAAACCAATCAGTTGTCACTTGATGTCGGGTGCCTTCTAGCGCCGCAATTAACGCAATATTATGCACAAGTCACCTCCATACACGAATTCGCACCTTTAATAAAATCCAATTGATTGAAAAGTATAGCTATCTGGGGATAATACACCATAAGTCGGACTATAGATTAACTGCGTTGATCACTGCCGTCAAAAATTTCAGTCACGATAGATCTAACAAGTCAGTTTACGCGCTATTCTTTGCTGCTTAAGTATTCAATTATAGCGTTTAGCGTTATAAATAGCGGCCATTTATGTAAAACTTAAATGCTGTATAAGCCTTACTCATAGTCAATAAAGCATAAATGAAAAACAGCAACTTCGGTATTTTATTCTTTTATATCACCTCGCAACATAGCAACGTCCACTAGGCATGTGGCAGATTTTTTTGTTCATGTTGAATATGCCAAAGTCGTGCATAAAGACCTTGTTTAGCTAACAAACTGACATGAGTACCATGCTCAACAATCTTACCTTTACTCAATACTACTATTTGGTCGGCATCAATAATGGTCGATAAACGATGGGCCACCACTAAACTTGTGTGTCCTTTAGCAGCATCTCTGAGGGCGCTGAGAATCGCTTGCTCAGATCGTGAGTCGAGAGACGATGTTGCTTCATCAAACACTAGGATGGGCGAGCCCTTCAACACCGCTCGAGCAATAGCAACTCGTTGTTTTTCTCCACCTGAGAGCTTTAAACCTCTCTCCCCCACTTTGGTATTGCCTTTATCTGGTAATGATTCAATAAAGTCACTCAAATGCGCTAGCTTAACTGCAGCGACAATCTCATCATGAGTCGCATCGGCACGACCATAGCGAATATTTTCGTAAATAGAATCATTGAACAACACAGTATCTTGCGGGACAACAGCAATAGCTCTTCGCAAAGCTTGCTGGCTAAAGTGACGCACATCAATGCCATCAATAGTGATTGCACCACTAGCAACATCATAAAAGCGGAATAGCAATTTAATAATAGTTGATTTACCCGCGCCACTGTCACCGACTACAGCAATTTTTTTCCCTGCTGGCACCTCGAAGCTAACACTGTTCAAAATAGGGCGTTGGTCGTATTGAAAACTCACATCGGTAAACTTTATCGTCCCAATCGTTGGGCTAATCTCAATAGCATCATCCGAATCTAATACTTGTGGTTGTTTGTCTAAAATATCAAACATACGCTCAATATTGGCTAATGCACCGCGGATCTCACGATAAACAAACCCTAAGAAATTTAACGGAATAAACAACTGCATCATAAATGCATTAATTAACACAAAGTCACCAATAGTCATTGAGCCCTGGCTTACTTCATAAGCCGCTAATGCCATCATAGCTGTCATAGCCACAGCGATAATTAACGCTTGACCACCGTTTAGGGCAAACAATGATAAACGATTTTTTCGTTTTGCCACTTCCCATTGCTCAAGTGCAGAGTCATATCGTTGTGACTCAAATTCTTCGTTATTAAAATATTTTACGGTTTCATAATTTAACAAGCTATCCACTGAACGAGTATTGGCCAGCGAGTCAGCTCGGGCAGCATCACGCACATAACCGGTGCGCCACTCAGTCGCTACGATAGAATAACCAATATAAGCTACAACAGAAACTAAGGTTATCAGCGCAAAACTGATGCCATAATTATAAAAGAAGACCCCAATAACAAGCATAATCTCAAGCAGGGTTGGTACGATATTAAATACCATAAAACGCATTAAAAAATTGACACCACTGGTGCCACGTTCAATGTCGCGGGATAAGCCACCAGTGCGACGATCTAAGTGAAAATCAAGATCAAGTCGATGCAAATGTTCAAATACCGCCCGCCCAAGACGACGGATAGCACGTTCGGTGACTCGGCCAAATAAGGTGTCACGAACCTCACCAATAATGACATTGAGTAAACGAACCGCACCATAAGCTAATACCAAGCCAACCGGGACTGCAATAAGCTGGGCCGGAGATTGTTTATCTAAGGTATCGACTAATTCTTTCAAAAGAAATGGCAATGCAACACTGGCGAGCTTAGCAACCACTAAACAAATCATAGCCAAAATCACGCGCGCTTTAAATTCTAGTAAATATGGCCATAACAGGCGTAAAACATGCCAATTTAACTTCCCTACCGGGCCTTCAAAATACGCAGAAGGTCTCATTTATGCTCCAGTTATTTACCGCTGCTAGGCAGTTTACGACGATCTAATATTGATTGTCTTATTATATGCCATTTTCTTATCAGACATTGCTCACATTACGATGTAATAACGGCAAACTCACCAGGATCATAAAAGGGGGGGATTAATCGCATGTAAGTAGTACACAAGTAGCACTTTAGTAGTATATTTATAGAATTCGCATTAGTCATAAATACTATATTTCAAACTTTTTTAGCCCTTTTAAGCTTTTTTAATCTAAATTGAGTTATTTCTGTAAGCAGAATTTGTTATTCTTTGGTTACATAAAAATGCTTGTTTGATAGTAAACAAACAACGATTTACGAGTTTAAAGGATACTTTATGTTGGAGAATTCAAAAATTCAGTACCCACCATTACAACTAATACAAACATGGGTATGGATGATGATTGAATCAGGTAACCCTGAGTTGCAAGAAAAAGGCCGTGATAATCTAATATCGGCTTTTGGCAGTTTAGCTAAGGCCAATGAATACTTAGTACAAGGTATAAAAAAATAAGGCGCATTTAGCGCCTTATTTTTACGTCAGTTTACACTCACTTTATGCTTGGCGACGGTTCAGGACACTTTGATTTAATGTCGCTAGCAGCGTCTCGGTATCATCCCATCCTATACAAGCGTCAGTAATGCTTTGCCCATAACACAGAGCACTGCCTTCAATTAAATCTTGACGCCCTTCAACTAAATGGCTTTCGACCATTACACCAAAAATAGCATAATTTCCTTGAGATATTTGCCCTGCCACATCTTCAGCAACCATCATCTGCTTTTTATAATCTTTACTGCTATTGGCGTGGCTAAAATCGATCATAATGTTATCAAGCAATTCTGATTTAGTCAGCTGCTGAGCAATATCAACTACATGTTCAGCGCTATAATTGGGAGTGCGTCCACCGCGTAAAATAATATGGCAATCAGGATTACCTTTAGTGGAGACAATAGCCGAATGACCAAACTTAGTCACCGATAAGAAATGATGTGGAGCATTAGCAGCCCCAATCGCATCAATGGCCACCTTAATGGTACCGTCGGTACCATTTTTAAACCCGACTGGGCAAGAAAGACCTGATGATAGCTCTCTGTGAACTTGCGACTCAGTCGTGCGTGCCCCAATAGCGCCCCAACACATCATATCGGCAACATATTGAGGTGTTATCATATCTAAAAACTCACCCGCGGTTGGGATTCCAGCATCGTTCAAATCAACTAATAGTTTACGAGCAGTGCGTAAGCCATCATTTAATTGAAAACTGTTATCCATATAAGGATCATTGATTAACCCCTTCCAACCAACCGTTGTTCTCGGCTTTTCAAAGTACACTCGCATAACAATTTCAAGCTGATCTTTATACTGCTGACGTAACTTAACCAAACGTTGACCATATTCTAACGCGGCAACAGGATCATGGATTGAACAAGGGCCAATCACCACCAAGATGCGATCATCTTTACGCGCTAAAATATTATGAATACTGTTACGTGCATTGAAAACGGTTGTTGATGCATGTTCGGTTGCCGGAAATCGCTCTAGAATCGCAATTGGAGGTAGCAATTCTTTTATTTCATCGATACGAATATCGTCATTTTGATAATGCATAGTGGTTACAACTCCGGCAAAACATATAATTTATCTGATTTAATATAAGGCTAAATCAGCTGATACAATCCATTAAGAAATGATAAAAAACCATCGAGAAAATGAATAAGAATCTTCAATTTAACCAGTATTTATCGACAAATCAATCAAGTATTACTCATCTGGGCCGATAAAAGAGACAATAAAAATTGATTCGTTAGCAATACGCTAAAACAATGACTGATGATCCGACAGGACCTTGGTATAAACGGAGTATTAAGTAAGGCTATTTGATGATTTTTTTATATTCAATGACGCTAAAGATAACTTGTCTTATAATCAAAGTGTACTCATGCTGTTAATGTGCTTTACTTTGGTTATTACCATGAATCAACACAAGGATGATGATCTATTTAACACTAAGCAGTATCTCCTGAGGAGACTAACCATTGAAAAGCAATATCGTTTTTTCTATCTGTTTATTTAACTTATTATTAGGCTTTTGTAGACCCTTATCTGCCACTTTATTATCCCCAATAGAAAATGTCCCCCTATCAGATAAATTGAACGCGCTGAGCAAGAATGAACAATCGCCGCTAATGATCGACAGCATTAGTTTTTCAACCAGTGATAGTATTGCTCCGTATTTCTTCGCTGATGAAGAGATTGGTGTGCAATATGATCTATTAAAAGCCGCCCTCGACAGTAAAAACATTGCTATTAAAGAAATTGTTCATGCACCAAATTTACGTGCGCAACGCTTAGTTAGAACCCATAAAATCGACTGCATGATTAATACGCCAGACAATGTTGCAGGTTTATTTTATACCCAAAGCTTGATTGAATATAAAAATAGCGCATTCTACTTATCAAAAAACAATCTTAATATAGAAAAAATAAGTGATCTCAATACCTTGTCCGTTTTAGGCTTTCAAAATTCAAAACAATATTTAGGTAATAAATTTAAAGATATTGCCAACGGCAATCCTCATTTCAGTGAGATTACCAATCAAAAAAGCCAAGTTGTGATGCTGTTTAATGGTTATGTACAAGTCATCGTTCTAGAAAGGCGGATATTTGAATATTATCGCTATTTACTCGCATCAAAACTCGATACGAGTGTTGAAGTAACAGAAGTCTCACTGTTTGAACCTGCCCAACGAAAAATTGCCTGTCATGATAAAATAACGGCTGAGGAAATTGATAGCGCAATTACTTCACTCAAACAATCAAATCGTTATCAAGACATACTCGAGCTTGCAGAAAAGAACTATTATCAACCACAGACTAAAACACCTTCGCAATAATTAGTGTTGCATCATTGCTTGCAACTTCATTTGGTAGCCTTGTTTATGAAGGGTATCGCTCAAGGCCATTGCACGCTTAAGGTTTTTCTCAGCAAGCCCTGCCTCACCTGTTGCCCAATACGCTCGAGATAAGCCAAAATAAAATTCATGCCGATAATCCGCTTTTTCAACAGCTCGTTTATACCACACCAGTGCATCTTGATATTGCTTATCAAAATACGCTTGTTGAGCCATATCATAGTAATAAAATGGATTATTTATTCTCGCTAACTCGAGGACCTTATGTATCTCGGCCCACTCTTGTAGACGTCCTTGCTCCCCTAAAATTAAGGCTAAATTATACAATGTCGTTAGATCTTGAGAGTCAACTTGTAGCGCTAACCGATATGCATATTCAGCCTCAACTTCATAACCTTTATGACGATAAATAACCGCTATCGTATTGATTGCAGCTACATACTGCGGGTCTAACAAAATACTTTTTTTAACCAGTGAATAAGCGGTATCATAATCAGCATCAACCAATGCCTCCGCGGCTATATTGTTATAAAACATCGCGGTTAATTGACGCTTATTGACTGTTTTTTTATGGTAAGCACGAACTGAACGTTCAGGTAAGAAATCCACCAAAATATCAGTCCCCCTAAATAACACAGTATGAGAATCCTTCGCTGGTAACAGGCTCAAATTGACGTGACCGTTGACTAAATAAAAACCGCCACGCCTATCCCAAACGGGTTCAATATCAATATCATAAAACTCAACAGGCACATTTAACACATCAGCTAAAGCTGCCGATAACACCACCAGAGACATACAATTACCTTGGCGATTAAGCGCTGTTTCACTTGCGGTATGAGTAACATTATCGCGGTATTCAAAACCACCATCTTGAGCACCAATATACTGAGCTAACCATTCATTGGCGATAATACTCTGGCTACGAAGCATATTATCCGCTTGAAACTGTCGCCTAAATTGAGCCACAAATGGTTCAGGTAAACGATAAATATCATCAACCTCAACTGTGTCTATTGGCGTAAATAGCTCATCATGAAATAGGTTCGCAATCTTGAATGCTTGATTTGGAGATGGCGTTGACTGACAAGCACTCATACCGAAAAGTAAGGTAACGAGTAGAAGTTTAATCCATTTGAATGATAAATAGTCATGATAGTAACAGGCATCAACCGCTGTCTTTTTTGAGTGACGAGTGAACATAATTCAGCCCTCAGATAGAAATTCGCTATCTAAAAGCATAGTCAATAGTTGCCTATTCAGCCAAAGCTACTGAGATAAGGTTTGATACCAAGGCATTCGCTATTGAGCAGGGATCTCACTCAAAGGAGGATCAATTTGGATAAACACTTGTGTGTCTTGATAGTCATAGGGACGATAAAATTGTTGGCCACAGCTAAAATAATTAAACGGTGACGCTATCGCCAAGCATCCAATCGGTAACGATTGTAGGATAGTAATCTGCTGTTGCTGCCGTAACAGCTCTTGCCATTGGTGCTGTTGTAACAATTGGTCGCGAACAGCAAAAGCATCAAAAGGCGTAGATGATTGACGCACCACAACAGTGCCAGCATGGCTCATGACACCAAACAACAAGCTAAAAAGTATCGCTGCGATCAATAAGTTTACCCCTGCTCGCATCATAGTTACCTCATCACTGTTTTTATCATCCAAATACCGATATATCACGCTAGCACATTGACTCGTTTTCCCCAACAGCGGCGTTAAGAATTTTATTGGATGCATAAAAAACAGAACCTAAAGGTTCTGTTTTTTATTTTACTTAGATTAAAGAATTAACTTAACCAGCGCTTTTGACACTCACAAACTCAGGATAAGCATCAACACCACAGTCAGAAGCATCCATACCGTTGTACTCTTCTTCTTCTGTTACTCGAATACCCATGGTCATTTTTAATATAAACCATACAAGTAACGATGCGCTAAAGACCCAAATAAAGATAACGGCGGCACCATATAACTGGCTACCAAAACTAGCATCAGCATTTGATAATGGAACTAACATCACCCCAAGGAAACCAGCAACACCGTGAACCGAAATCGCGCCAACTGGGTCATCAATTTTAATTCGATCAAATGCGATAACCGAGAAGATAACAACAGCGCCCGCCACTAAGCCAATCACACCAGCCATTAACAGTGAAGGTGATAGCGGGTCAGCAGTAATCGCCACTAATCCTGCTAACGCACCATTTAATATCATGGTTAAGTCAGCTTTGCCCCAGACAACTTTACACACAATCAATGCTGAGATAGCACCAAAAGCAGCGGCAGAGTTAGTATTTACGAATATTTTAGCGACTGCACTGGCATTTTCAGCATCTGAAACTAACAGTTGTGAACCACCGTTAAAGCCAAACCAACCCATCCATAAAATGAACATACCTAAGGTTGCCATTGGTAAGTTAGATCCTGGAATTGGATGAACTTGACCATTTTCACCGTATTTACCTTTACGAGCACCAAGAAGCAGTACACCAGATATCGCTGCTGCCGCACCAGCCATGTGAACAATACCACTACCAGCAAAGTCGACAAAACCCGCTTCAGAGAGGAATCCACCGCCCCACGTCCAGTAGCCTTCGACAGGATAAATTACAGCTGTCATTACGATAGAGAAGACTAAGAAAGACCACAATTTCATCCGTTCAGCAACGGCACCAGACACAATCGACATTGCAGTAGCAACAAACACCACTTGGAAGA
This sequence comes from Shewanella sp. SR43-4, assembly GCF_014163845.1. NCBI lineage: Bacteria > Pseudomonadati > Pseudomonadota > Gammaproteobacteria > Alteromonadales > Shewanellaceae > Shewanella > Shewanella sp. SR43-4. Next base: position 57,033 of record NZ_JACJEB010000001.1, read on the forward strand.
AAAAGTCTGACTCTAATGCATGATCTGCACCTTCAGCTTGCGAACCAATTAATGTGCCAAAAGAAGGAATAAAGCCACCTTCGACATTGTCTACATACATAATGTTATAGCCAACCAATAAAAACATGACACAGGCGATTGCATATAAACATACGTTTTTAGTTAAAATTTCAGTGGTGTTTTTTGAACGGACTAGGCCAGCTTCTAACATGGCAAAACCCGCGGCCATCCACATCACAAATGCGCCAGAGATAAGGAAATAAAATGTATCTAGTGCGAAACGTAATTCAGTAACCGTTAGGCCTAATTGAGTTAACTCTTCCATAACAGTCTCCTATAATGCTTCGTTATCAAGTTCACCCGTACGGATACGGATCGCTTGTTCTAAATCAGTAACAAATATTTTACCATCACCAATTTTGCCGGTATGGGCAGCACTGGTAATCGCTTCAATAAGCATGTCCAAGTTTTCATCTTTGGTCGCAATTTCTAATTTTACTTTAGGTAAAAAATCCACTTGATACTCTGCCCCACGATAAAGCTCAGTGTGGCCTTTTTGACGTCCGAAGCCTTTTACCTCAGTAACAGTCATACCTTCAATGCCCATGCCTGCAATGGCTTCACGGACATCATCCAACTTAAATGGCTTGATGATAGCGCTGACGAGTTTCATCTCGACCTCCAAAAGTGTGAAAAAATGTAATTGTTATTTATTTGTTGAATAGTTAATTCAATCATTAGGCCACATTTTCAAACCACTGTTATGTATAAGTTTTATTTTATTTTTCATTTTATTTGTTAACATAAAAGCACCATTCAAGTGCATCTCAAACATCAACGCATCATTTTAGTGCAATTATTGAGCTGGCTTTTATCACGTCGAGTAACAACGGCTTAAGCCAGAGGTTTTTAGAGCGAATATAAAAAAATAGCCCTCAAATGAGGGCTATTTTTATGATTTAAGGATTAATAACACCATAAAGCGTTAAGGTTCAACACCAGTTATTTATAAGTCGCCTCACGCTTTTTAGCTTCTTCTTTCCACTTAGGAACAAGTGTTTTCTTGAATTCAGCTTTTTCAGCATTCATGGTTTTCATGTCCATGCCTAATGCTGCTTGCGCTTTAGCTTTAGTTGACGTATCAGGATATGCAATTGGTTGTTTAACTCCTTTAGCACCTAATAACTGAGCCAATTTAACTCGAGCATCAGCAGCTTTATCCAATGAAGTACCTAAAATACGTAATACTTCAGCAGGAGCATGAGACGATGCACCATGAGATGCAGTGGCATAATCCCAACGCCACTGTGAATGACGAATATCCATTAGGATTGGCTTCATTTCAACTTCAGTTGCGCCAGCATCCCACGCCGCTTTAGCTTCAAAGTGAGCTTTAACTAATTGAGTTTCAACACGTGCCTTTAAGTCTTGTGCTTTCTGTTTGCTTTCATTCACTAAATTGACCATAAACTCTTTGCTTTGACTGTGACAAGTGGCACATGTTTCTTCAAAGCGATCAAATGGGTTACCCACTTTATGATCTGTAAATTTGCGGCCTTTGTCATTAGTCACTTTAGGCATATGACAATCAACACAACTCACGTTATTTTGACCGTGAACGCCCATTTTCCAAGTTTCATAACCAGGATGTTGCGCTTTTAACATTGGTGTTTTTGACACGGCATGAGTCCAATCAGAGAACTCCATGTTGTCATAATACACTTCCATTTGCTCAACTGTGGTACCCATATCCCAAGGGAATTTAACAAAACCAGGACGTTCTGCTGTTTTCTCGAAATAGTACTCAACGTGACATTGAGCACACACCATTGATTGCTTGTCTTTACGAGAAGCTTTATCAAATGGCGTATTTAATGTTGCCATAGCGCGCTCAGCAAACGGACGAGACATGCGTAACTTTGAAGATCCTTTTTCATGACAGTCAGCACAACCGAGCACATTGACAATTTCTGGGCCACCTTTAGCCCATTTACCACTGAAATAGCCATCTTCACCTTGTTCTTCAATCACCCGAGGTACGTCAGGGCTTTTACAGCTCCAACAGGCCATTGGCATTGGACCGTCTTGTGCATTTTTTGGTGCACCGGTTCGTAATGTATTAGTAACGTCAGTCACCGCATACATATGACCACGAGGTGCATTGTAATCTTTAGCAAAACCGTAACCTGCCCATAAAACAACTAGGCTAGGTACTTTTTCTAACATATCGACAACTTCTTTGCTTTCATCAGTAGCATGCCAGCTGTCGTACTGTTTTGAGAATTTATCCTTATAAACTTCATTACGAGGTTCGGTTTTCTCACTCGCCATTGCGCCAGCGGCTAAAAAACTGGCTGCAATCACTGCACTCAGTGCAATTGATTTTGCGTTCATCTTCATCACCCTTCATCTCCGTGTTACATTATATTTAATTTAATAATCACGACATCTCTAGAGACAAAGTTAGCTATTTAAAACGGCTTTAAATATACCTCTTATGGGGTATAGAGACTAAAGTTTGCGCCAGATCAATATGTAGACAGGATGTGTTTCACACTTTTGCAAACTTGTTAATGTTTTCAAGCGACACCTAATGTAGAACACACTATTGAACCTGGTATAAAACTGGGCTTTTGCTTATTTTTAATCCCTTACCGTTATCGACAGCAGGACTTTATGTTTACTCGTGGCAGCCTTACCTCCACCATTTTAAGTTTAATGCTCGTGGTGATTTTATTGTCATCAAGCTTAGCGGTGTTTTCCATCGTCAGTTTAACTTTTAGCTTGGGAGACGCCAGAGGAATAAACGCCTCAGGCTCGCTACGAATGCAAAGCTACCGACTATTGCTTGACGCCAATATTGGCAGCCATAATATCGATGAAAAAATTGCTGATTTCGAAACAACACTCAATTCTGAAGCGCTTAAACGCTCGCTTGAATGGTATAGCCCAAAAGAAATGCGTGACCAATACGTATTGGTTATTCATAAGTGGCAAGTAATGAAAGTCTATATTGAGGAAGGAAACATCCGCCTATACTCCGCTTCGTTAACCGACTTTGTTAACACCATTGATACTTTAGTGCTGAACATGGAACAGTTCGCCGCCTTTAAATTAAAGTTACTGGTTATTGGGCAAATTATTGGTTTATCTATTTTACTGATTATTGCTTTTTTTGCGGTGGCATTTACCCGTAAGCGCGTCGTTAAGCCATTGCAATTATTGATAGAAAGTTCCACAACAATCTCTAAAGGAAACTTCAAAGTTAAAATGCCTAAAACGGACTATATTGAACTCACCGCCTTAGGTAATGCATTGCAAAAAACTGCCGCTGAATTAGCCAGCTTATATGAAGATTTAGAAAACCAAGTCAACGAAAAAACCTTGGCATTGACCCGCACAAATAACGAGTTAAAGTTTCTATACGACAACCTTGTCATGTTACATGCCAATAAACTCGACTATAAAGCCTTACAATCAGCAATCAATCAATTGAAATATTATGAAAATTTATCCTATTTACGCTTAGTTATTGAACATGATGACGGCTCTAAAGACATCATTAAGGCTGAAGGGGGCTGGCCAGATGAATTACCGATTGAATCGTTACACTTTCCATTATTAATAGAAAAGACTCAATTGGGCTATTTGGATGTGATATCTCATCGACCAGTTAACCGATTACTGTTTGAAAACTTCGCCATGATGTTAACGCGCTCTATTACCATCCATAATGCAAGTGAACAACGCCAACAATTAGCGCTACTCGAAGAGCGTGCTGTGATTGCCCGAGAACTACACGATTCAATTGGGCAATTATTATCTTTTTTAAAAATCCAAGTCAGTTTGTTACGCAAAAGCCTCAATGACTCATGTAGAAGCCCAGAAGTAGAAGCCCAATTGATGGAGATAAACGAAGGTGTCAGTACGGCTTATGTTCAATTACGTGAACTGTTATCGACCTTTAGGTTAACCATTAAAGAACCTAATTTACCGCAAGCTATCGACGTAATGTTGGATCAGTTACGCCATCAAAGCCAAATTGATATCCAATTGAATTACAAACTATCAGCGCACTTACTTGAAGCAAAACAGCACATTCATATTTTGCAATTAATTCGTGAAGCGACATTAAATGCAATAAAACACGCTACCCCTGAGCATATAGTGATAGATTGTCAGTTAACCGACAAGGGCATAATTACTATCTCAATTTGTGATGATGGCATCGGTGTGACACATTTAGTAGAACGAGATCAACACTTTGGTATTGGTATCATGCATGAACGCGCCAACAAACTGAATGGGATAGTATCGTTCAATAGTAACCAGCTTGGTGGCACTACTGTTACGCTGAGCTTTCCACCTCAACAGGAGCCTTTAAATGGGTAAGCCGTATTCTGTACTTGTTGTCGACGACCATCCGTTATTACGTCGTGGTATTTGCCAATTAATCACCTCAGACAGTGACTTCAGCCTTTTTGGTGAAACCGGCACGGGACTAGAAGCACTGACCGCTGTGGCCGAAAATGAACCCGATATTATTTTGCTCGATTTGAACATGAAAGGCATGTCTGGCCTTGATACCCTTAATGCGATGCGTCAAGAGGGAGTGACCGCAAGAATTGTTATTTTAACGGTTTCTGATGCTAAACAAGATGTCACTCGACTGCTACGCGCTGGTGCCGATGGTTATTTACTCAAAGACACTGAGCCTGATTTATTGTTAGAGCAACTCAAAAACGCCATGCTAGGCCATCGGGTAATCAGTAATGAAGTAGAAGCTTATCTTTATGAATTAGAGAGCGCTATTGACGACAACAGCTGGGTAGAAACCTTGACCCCTCGCGAATTACAAATATTGCAACAACTGGCAGAAGGTAAAAGTAACCGAATGATCGCTGAGGATTTACACATCAGCGAGGGCACGGTCAAAGTACACGTTAAAAATTTACTGCGTAAAGCCAATGCAAAATCACGGACAGAAATGGCCGTTCGCTACCTTAATAATTAGCCCATTATCAAAGTTTAAATCACCATTAACAATTAACAACAAAGCCATTTAAACCTGGTTTTGTTGTTAGTTAACATCAACGAGACTTAAGATATGGTCATTTATCGTTAATAAATGCTAACCAACTCTCCAGTACTGACTCAAAGTCTTCAAGACCACAATAAGATTCAGATTCGGCATTGTACAGGCTCATAGAGTCTTCTAATAAGTGCTCCTCCTCAAAATCAATCACACTGGCAAACACTCTCACTTGCTCAGAGTCAATATCGATGGTTAATTCTCCACCGACATCTCGCATATGGTTTAGGGTCCCAGATTTGATTAATGCTATCTGCGTTAGAATATGAATCGCTTTGCTTTTGTCGTCACCAAGCTCTTCTGCAAACCATCTGCCTAACACTTCATGATCCATACTAAATTCAGCAAATACCGTGCCTTCTAGGCGGTTACGACGAAATTGATATTCCATACTAGAACTCTTTTTTGTTAGTATTTTTTCTATTTTAACCGATGATCGGCGACTCCGCTGCTAGTTAGCAGACCGAATAATGTGTTTGATGGTTAAATATACGATAACTAAAGGATTTCATTTTATAAGATTGCTTTAAACTTGGGCAAGATTAAAAAGTAGCGTAAATTATGACAATAGTGATCACATGGACTCTCTTATAATGAATAATGGTTTTATATACAGTTTGTTGCTAACGGGGCCCAATGCAGGCCAGTCATTGACTGAGGAACAAATAGCACAATGGCAACCTGCTGATGGTCTGTTATGGCTACATCTGCGTTACCGCGAACCTAAAGCGCGTAAATGGATCCTCAACTCTGGCTTAGATAGAGTTGAGAGGGATACCCTCTTGGCTACTGATACTCGCCCGCGAGTATTAAGCTCAGACAAAGGTATCTTACTGGCGCTGCGTGGGGTTAATTTAAATCCTAACTCAGATCCTGAAGACATGGTTGCTGTGCGGATATACGCTGAAGAATCCAAAATCATTTCAACTTGCGAGCGCCAGCTACAATCTGTAATTGATGTTGCCGATGCAATCGTTCAAGGTAAGGGTCCAATTGATAGCGCGGCGTTTATCATGGCCATTTGCGAACGTCTAACGCAACGCAAAGTAGAGTTTATTGGCAAGCTTGAAGAACAGCTCGATGAACTAGAAGAACGTGTTGTGACTCAAGTGAACAAGAGCTTGCGCACCGACATTGCAGAATTGCGCAGACAGACCGTAGTGTTGCGTCGCTACCTTGCGCCACAACGAGAAGCATTTTCTCGAATGCTGCAAGAAACCAGCGAATTATTTGACCACAATGACAAAGTCCGTCTTCGTGAAATACATGAAACGCTGATTCGAGTGATTGAGGATCTGGATGCTATACGCGACCGCGCCAGCGTCACCCAAGAAGAACTACAATCGCAACAATCCGAGCAAGTGAATCAAAGACTGTATTTTTTATCTTTAATTTCGGCCGTATTTCTGCCATTAGGATTTTTAACCGGTTTATTAGGCGTCAATATTGGTGGCATTCCTGGTGCGGAATCAAACTGGGCTTTTGCAGCATTCTGTGGCGGATTATTTGCACTCATTGCCTTACAAATGTACCTATTTTACCGCTTAAAATGGCTATAACCTGACGATAATTTAATGGTAATCTGGCATTTGCATTTATTCGTGAGCTTAGGCAATCATTAAATTAAGCGTCTCTGTTATATCAGCGCAATTATTGGCGTCGTTGCATCAGTATTACGACATTTGATACGCCTAACATAGCGCAACATTGGCAGACTGAATGACGCAATTATTTAGATCTAAGATTAACACCTTCAAGCCAACTTCAATGTAAACAAAAAGGACGCCGAAGCGTCCTTTTTACTATCAAAATGTCAATCACTGAGCGACTGAACTATAGATGATATTACTTAGCATCTGCAGCAGGTGCCGGTGCTTTTTCTACTGAAACCAATTCAACTTCAAAAACAAGTGTTGAATTAGCAGGAATAGTACCCGTGTCGCGTTCACCGTAAGCAAGTTCTGATGGGATAACAAACTTGTACTTAGCGCCTACAGGCATTAACTGCACGCCTTCAGTCCAACCAGGAATAACGCGGTTTAATGGGAACTTAGCCGTTTCACCACGAGCATAAGAGCTATCAAACTCAGTACCGTCAATTAACGTGCCACGATAATGTACTTCTACAGTATCTTCAGCTGCTGGTTTCTCACCGGTACCTGGCTCTAATACTTCATACTGTAAACCAGACTCAGTAGTCGTTACGCCTTCTTTAGCTTTGTTTTCTTCTAAGAATTTTTTGCCTTCAGCAATCGATTTAGCCGCTAAAGCTTCAGCTTGCTCTAAACGTTTGTCATTTAACTTTTTATCTAGATTTTGCAATACAGTCTGCATTTCTTCTTCTGTTAACAGCATTTCTTCGCCTAAGCCATCGCTAAAGCCTTTAATCACCATATTACGGTCAACAGTAAAACCTAATTCTTCTTGTTCTTTAATGTGGCCAGACATGTACTTACCAATTGAACCACCAACACTATATGCTTCTTTTTGAACGTCAGTTGTTAATTCAACTTTCTTTTGAGCAACGTCTTGTGCTTCATTACACGCAGTAAGGCCAACAACGGCTAATGCAACTAACGATAATTTGTAAATAGATTTCATTAAAGCTTCCTCAGCATCCTTTAGTGGTTACAATAACCTTAATACATTCAATCAATGAGATGTTTAAGTGGTCATGTTCGTTTGCCACTTTATACTAGTTAAAACGGTTATACCATTGGGTAAACCTTATATGACAAGGTTTAGGACAATAATTCAAGGAGCAAGTTCATGACACGCGTTTCAATGCTGCTTTTTTGTTCAACACTCGTCCTAACAGGTCTGCTATCTGCATGCCAACCTAGCCCAACTCAAGTACACGTTATCACGACCGATGCCAGTTACAGTGCAAGCTTGTCAAACGATGCCACCATCGCCTTAGTAAGTACAGCCCATAACGGAGTACAAGTATGGGACCTCAGCCATTCAAGCCTGTCTTATCAGTGGTACCAAGGGCAGCAACAAAATACCAGTAATGTTATTGACACTGCAATATCTGCTAATAACCTTTATGCCGCAACAATTAGTAGCCATTCTTTAGCCATATGGCGCTTAACCGATGGGTCTTCAGTGGGATGGTGGTCGTTACCCTCTTATGCCCAAAGTGTCGCCATCGCCAATACAGGGCAAACACTCGTTGGTTTAGTCGATGGATCAGTAATGTCATTGTCGCCAGAAAAATCGCGACTCATCCAGTTTTTAGCCCACAAAGAAAAGGTTAATAGTGTTTCAATTAGTGCCGATGGTAACAGCGCATTAAGTGGCGATAATGATGGCAAGGTGATTCTTTGGCAAACTCAAACTGGCCAGCCACAGCAACAATGGCAGTTGAGCTCCCGCGTGACGAAAGTGCTAATTAATGACTCAGCTTCACTCAGTTTTGCCAGTGATATCACAGGTAACGCCACCCTGTGGCAATCTGATACAGGCACTCTCATTAGTCATCTGGATATTAATCGACGCCAAATGAACTTTTCAACGGCTCGTTTTGTCAATAATGATCAGCAATTACTCACAGGAACGCCATCAAGAGAAATCTTTTTATGGCAAATTAACTCGGGTAAACAAGTTTCGCATTGGCAAGTTCAATTGAGTAAAAACACCCAAAACAGAGGGGCTGTAGTATACTCTGCCACTATGCCAGCACCTGGCTCAATCGTCAGTATTAGCAGCCAAGGTTTAGTTGAATATTGGCAGCAGTAATTAATTAATAAGAGGTCTACATGGACAGCATTTTGCAAAAAATTGATGATCTTGAAATGAAACTATCATTTCAAGATATCTCTATTGAAGAGTTAAACCAAGAAGTGATAAAACTCAATGCATTAGTTGCCAGACAACAACAGCAAATGCTATTAATGGTAAATAAACTGCATTCTATTGAGCCAAGTAACATGGCGTCTCCAGCTGAAGAGACACCTCCGCCGCATTACTAACTCTTTACAGTAAAGAACATCTCTCGAAAAATAATAAGTCGCACTATAGATTCGACGCCCAGCTATGGGGCTAGACTCTCATCGAGAATCAGTTAATTATGGGTGAGATTGAAGATATTATGAGTAAGTTGTAACATTTTTAAGTCGCTATATGTTAAGCAATCACGATTTGAAAAATAGATTAATGCCGATCGTCATTAACACAAACAACAAGGACAGCCGTCACTTATGCAGCTAAAGCCATTACTCAGCATTGCCACGACAGGCGAAGAGATACTGACTCAAAAAGCTGAACCCGTGACGGTGTTTGACCAAGCATTACGCACTTTAGCCGATAATATGCTCAGCACTATGCTAAACGCAAACGGTGTTGGTATTGCGGCAACGCAAGTGTTTAGTAAAGCGGCTATGTTTATTATGGCGTCAAATCCCAACGAACGTTATCCCGATGCCCCATTAATGGCTCCAACTGTGGTCATAAACCCACAGATATTAACCGCATCGGCTGCGACTGAAGTTGGGGTTGAAGGCTGTTTATCGATCCCAGGGCAGCGGCTATCGATTTCACGACATTGCGAAATTAAAGTGCAATTCCAGTCACTAGATGGCCAGTTACATCAACAAACATTAACGGGTTTTGTTGCCCGTATTTTTCAACATGAATATGACCATTTACAAGGCATAACCTTACTTGAACGGGTCAATCTGATGGCAACCAAGATCCAGGTGACACAATGTTAAGAACATTCTGTATTGGGTTAATTCTCAGCCTTAGCCTATCAGGTTGCGCTTTTAACAGTGTATTTGTTAATTACCCGTCGCAAATTGCTCCATTTAAACAACAGCTCAACAGCGAGACTCCAGCAGCAAACATCACCGATTTAGCCAATAATATCAGCGGTAATGATGGCTTACTTTATGCCCAAGAATCGGGACGTATTATGCAAGTTGCGGGCGATTTTACTCGCAGTAAAACCTACTACCAACAAGCCATTGATGCTTATCAAAGATTTGATGACAAAGCCATCGTTAGCGCCAGCAAGTTAGGCGCAGGTGCAAGCAGCCTGTTACTAAACGATAATGCGATTCCATATCGAGGTCCAGGTTATGAGCGCATCATGCTACATCAATATCAGGCGCTTAATTATTTATTCAGCGGCGATATTCAAGGGGCATTAGTAGAAGTCCGCCGCAGCAATGAGCTGCAAAGCCTTGAGCAAGCACGCTATCAACAATCACAAAAGTCAGTGCAAGATATGGCTAATGGCGTCATTGACGATCAAGTTGAGCGGTTAGGTAAAGAAGCTGGAAATGTGACGAGTTCGTTTCTCAATGCTTACAGTTATTACACCACGGGGTTATTGCACGAACTGGCTAACGAACCTAACGATGCCTTTATTGATTACCGAAAAGCGGCGCAAATTAGCCCAGATAATGTTTTTCTGCAACAAGACTTGGTCCGTCTAGCCAAACAATTAAGCATGCCTCAATATGATGAGTTTAAACGGCGCTGGGGAGAGGCGACATTACCCACTGCGGGTCAGGGGCAAGTAATCTTTATTATTGAAAAAGGCTTTGTACCTGAAAAACAAAGTATTACGGTTCCTTTCCCCATCAACGGTAATATACAATCGGCCTCATTAGCCACTTACTTGCCGCAACATCCATTAGCAAATAATAACCAAATTCAAGGGCTTGATGCGCCACTGACCGCGCAAGCCATTGCCAATATTGATGCGTTAGCCATTAATGCATTAAAAGAAGATTTACCCGCAGCCTTGTTTCGTCAAACGGCAAGAGTTTATGCTAAGTACCAAATGAACCGTAGCGTACAAAACAGTGACCAACGCGCCAATAATCAAGTTGATGCTGCTGCGATGGTGATGCAAATATTTAATGTTATCACTGAGCAAGCTGATCGCAGAAGCTGGCTCACGCTACCACGACAAGCTCAAATTGCCCGACAATTTATCGACGCTGGCAGCTATAATATTCACCTAAATAACAGTAAAAATGTAAAAATTGACGTAACAGCAAACCGTACAACATTAATTTGGGCAATAGAGACTGGAAATCGTACCCGTTTTTATTCGATAATAATCTGATAAACGATAATTACATATCAACTGTCACTCATCACTAATGGAATTTACTATGAAAAATTTGAAACTGATATTGATACTCGCAGCAGTGATGGGGCTGAGCGCCTGTCAATCTAAAGTAGAGTATGGCGACGCTACTGAAGTTGAAACCGTTAACGAGAACTTCGGCTCCACCGATCTTCAAGCTATTGCAGCTAAAATGGTCGACAGCATGATGGCATTCCCACCAGTGGTGGTAATGACGCAGAGCAACCGTCCGATTGTATTTGTGGATAAAATTAAAAATAAAACTTCTGAGCATATTGATACTGAATCGGTAACCGATAGCATTAGCAACAAGCTATTACGCTCTGGTAAGTTCCGTTTTATTGATATGACTAAGGTTGATACTGTTCGCAAACAACTCGATTATCAAAACAATGCGGGCATGGTCGATCCATCTACTGCGATTAAATTTGGTCGCCAAATTGGCGCGCAATATATGCTTTATGGCAACTTGTCGAGCATTGTTAAACAAGATGGCAGCACCAAAGACGTTTATTACAAGATGACCATGCGTTTAATGGATCTTGAAACAGGTTTAATTGAATGGTCTGATGAAAAAGAAATCCGTAAAATGAAATCAAAGTCATTTTTAGGTTTATAAGTCACAACCTATAGCATTAAAGCCGACATTGTTGTCGGCTTTTTCATTAATCTAATAATAAGTTAGGAACACTAACGTGAAATTGTTATCCACTGAATTGTTTAGTCCTCGGGTTATTAAAACCAGTCTCATCGCATTATGTTGTGCTAGCGTTATTAGCTGCAGTAGCTCAATATCCACCACCGCCTTTCAACGGGATGGCTCTGCCTACATTAGCCAAGAACAAGCGCAAGCTAGATCCAGTGTGATATCAAATGCGCAATATGAGCTCACTTTCTTTCTGAGTGAACATAGTCAATTCAGTGCAAAATCAGTTGTTAACTTTGACTTAAGCAGCGTGCCAAAAGCGCTTACGCTCGACCTTAATAAAGCCAATATCAAACAATTTATCATTAACGGTACTAAGGTATATCCTAATTACAATGGTGCTTATATTGTACTAAATCAAAGCCTACTAGTAGATGGCCACAATACCGTAGAAGTCGAGTTTACTCGCGAGCACAGCACCAATGGTGAAGGCTTACATCGTTTTGTCGATCCCGTAGACGGTAAAGTTTACTTGTACTCGCATTTTGAACCTGCGGCTGCTCAACAAATGTTTGCCGTATTTGATCAACCCGACCTTAAAGCCAGCTATCAAATCAATGTTCATGCCCCCAAAGACTGGCAAGTGATCAGTGCTATGCGTGAAACCAATATCGTCGACCAAGGTGAAACCAACTTATGGACCTTCCCTGCCACGCCTAAGTTGAGCCCCTATAACTTTTCTATGCACGCTGGTCCATACCATGTTTGGGAAGACAACTCAGGCCGTTATCCAATGCGCTTGTTTTCGCGTCAATCAGTAGCGGATCAAGTTTCACCACAAGATTGGTTTACTTACACCAAACAAGGGTTAGACTTTTTTGATCGCTACTTTGGTATTGCATACCCGTTTAAAAAATACGACCAAGTATTGGTGCCTGACTTCCTTTACGGTGCAATGGAAAATGCTGGGGCAATTACGTTTTCAGAAGACCGTTTCTTATTTAATGCCGCAATGACAGCTGAACAAAAAGAACGGTTAGCCGGCGTTATCATGCACGAAATGGCGCACCAATGGTTTGGCGACTTAGTGACAATGAAGTGGTGGAATGGCTTATGGTTAAATGAAAGCTTTGCCTCGTTTATGGGCACACTTGCTACCAGCGAAGCAACCGAGTTTAGCAATGCATGGCGCAGCTTTTATGCTAAAGGTAAGCAAGCAGCTTACCATCAAGACAGCTTAGTCACGACCCATCCTATTGAAGTACCTGTGGCCACCAGCAAAAATGCCTTTGATAACATCGATGCCATTACTTATCAAAAAGGCGCATCAACCATTAAGCAATTACGTCACTTGCTCGGTGAAGACATTTTTCGCCGTGGTGTAAGCCAATATCTTACACAATATAGCTATCAAAATGCTGAGCTCAATGACTTTATCAATAGTCTAGCTACTGCCAGTGGTCGAGATTTATCCCAATGGACCAAAGAATGGTTGTATGCCGCAGGGGTCAATACCATCAAAGCCCAGTACACTTGCAAAGGTGGACAAATTAACTCATTCGCTTTAGTACAAACAGCAGATAGCCAATTTCCTACGCTACGCGAGCAACGTGTTCAAATTGGGCTATTTAACAAAAACAGGTACGAACTTGAAAAACAACAAGTCATCGCGGTTACCTATAAAGGCGCTTACACCAAAGTTGATCAGTTAATCGGTGAGGTTTGCCCAGATTTAGTCTATCCAAACTATGACGACTGGGGATTTGTAAAAGTTGAGTTAGACACGAGTTCATTTAATACCGCTAAGCAGTCTCTAGGCCAAGTGAGCGATCCGTTATTACGCTCAATGTTGTGGCAAAGTATGTGGGACAGCGTCATTGATGGTAATACATCAATGGAACAGTTCTTAAATATCGCGTTAATTAATGCACCACTGGAAAAAGATTACACCATATTAGGTCAAGTGCTTGGTAATCTTCAGCAAGCCAAAAACTATCTTGATCTTATGGCGCCCATGCATGCAAGTTACAACAGCAAAATATCAAAGGCATTAAGCCAAATGAGCTTGCGTATGAGCATGGAAAGCTACCGTAACCGAGACTTCCAACGCCGTTGGTTCGATGCCTATATTAGCCTGTCTAGTCACGGTGAGGCGTTAAAACATATTCAATCTTTACTGCAAAGTAAAAGCCATATTAAAGGGCTAAGCATAGATCAAGACTTGCGCTGGGCCATGATCCGCCAGTTAAACCGCTATGATTATGGTGACGCTCAAGCGTTACTTGCTCAAGAAAAACATCTTGATCAATCTGACTCGGGCGAAAAAGCAGCCATTGCAGCTGAAGCCATCCGTCCGCAGTCAGCGCTTAAACGCCAATGGTTAAATACCATTGAGAATAATGACACTATGCCTTTCTCTAAGATCCGTATTGCGATGTTTAACCTCTATCCTGCGGAGCAAAAGCTATTAAGTGCGGCGACCGCAGAACAACGCTTTGCTAACCTACCGTTAATGGACGATAAAGGACCAGTATTTATGCGTAGTTTTGCCGCGGCACTGATCCCGACGCAGTGCAGTGCAGGCAACATTAATGCAATTAGTGATGTCCTAGATACGCAAACAGGTTTATCACAACTCGCGCGCCGCGCCCTACTTGAAACCCGTCAAGAAGAGCAGCGCTGCGTAAAAATAAAACTGCTATTGCAGTAACCGCTACTCTAGTCGTAATAACAATCAATGGATTAGTCATTTAATGATGAAGCCATGGGGTGAATACAAAAAAGCGCTGATAAATATCAGCGCTTTTTTATTAGCTCAATAAAACAACTCTATACTGAGCCTGTGGATTTTATAACATTTGATACATTACATAATAAATATCATTAACTGCGTACGCTAAAACTCATCATCACAGGTGCATGGTCTGTACTGTCACTATCGCGTTCATACTCAGGTCGAACGAGATGGCGATCAAACGTTTTATAATCAATTATATGAGCAAGATTTTGTTGCTGAGTTGGATTAAACTCACTCGATACTAATATGTAATCAAGCACAGAACCACTGTTGCCATAGTAATGTGTCGGCTGTCTGACCGGATGGGGTTGCTCATCAACTAATGCGCTTGATTCAAACTCATCTTGGGCCAAGGTCGCATTACACTTGGTGGCGGCAATAAACAACTCATAGCTGTCAAACAAACTGCTTTGGTGTAATTCAGCCATCAATGACGTTTCGCCTAACTTAGCCAGCCCAGGGTCTTCAATATCACTACGAAACACTCGTAATTGATTATTAAACGCGGCTAAGAGTTCACTACCCATAGTGTCATTAAAGTCACCCATTAACATGAAAGGTTGTTGACTCTGTTGTCGTCTCATTAACATTTGATGGCACAACAATGCCGATTCACTGCCTCGCTGTAAACTCGATGCCCAGCGCCCAAGCACTTGCCTTGCAACAAAATCTGCACCACCATGTAAACCACTTTCACTGATATCGTCGCGACTGACACCGCTACGCTTAGACTTAAGATGAATCACATAACAATCACATGGCCCAAAAATAGGTAACTGTATGGTTGCTCGAAGTGGTTTACGGCTAAAACTAAATGACTCAGCTAAACCTAATTGATTGACCCATTGCGGATCTGGCACGACATTAACCGAATCGATAATAGGATACTTAGATGCAATCGCCACGACTGGACTTCGATACACATAGTCACTCACCACTTCAGGTAAATCTAGTGCCACAAAATATTCATACCCCAGAGACTTAGTCAGCACAGCTAAGGCATCGGGACTAAACACTTCTTGAAAAGCAATAATGTCAGCTTGAGATTGGTTAATAAAATCACTTAACCAGGCACACTTTTTTTGCCACTGTTTATCACTATAGATATTTTCAAAATCATAAAAAGCATAAGGCGGTTCAATAAAATTAAATAAATTAATGCTTACCACACTAAAGGTAAGCGCGGCTGACTGAGTCGATAACCCACCGTTTACGTCCAAAATATCTTGTCCCTCAGGTCTATCATCTGTTGATATGATTGCTCATCATCGAAGATAAATAGCCACTTAATAAAACCTATACCAAGGGTACTGACAAGATCCCAACTTGTCGAATATAACTCTCCCCCAGATGGGAAGGATCTGGCATTGAAAAAGAACGGCAAAATAAGTGAACCTAAATTGAATAGCACGCGTAATAAATAATAGTTATACCGTTAGATGACACCTGATAGACCAAAGCCCGATACGTTAGACCCCATGTAGCAAGACCCGATGCAGTAAGTAACATTATCCTCCGTAAGACCCTTTATGGCTTATCCCTCACCCTGATAAGCCATTTTTTTATGGCCTTTGGAGCGATATATCGAACGATGATGAATAGGAGTATATGATGGTATTACTCAATACACAGGACGGGCATAATAGCCGAAAAGTACCAATAGGTATTCGAACTGTCGCAGGAATTTTACTAATCTTTGGCCAACCCGCATGGAGTGCCAGTGAGGATAATATGTTATTTCATTTTACTGATCCGAGTCACTTTACAAAATGGTTAATCAATAATGACACTGTAATGGGCGGTATTTCACAAAGCAAAGTTGAAATTAACCAGCAAGTGTTGTTATTTACAGGGTCTGTGTCATTGGAAAACAATGGCGGGTTCGCATCGATAGAGTCGAATTATAAGCATCCAATTATCGATCAATCAGAGCTTAGTCTCACAGTTAAAGGCGATGGTAAAACCTATCAAATACGCCTAAAATCGCCCAACTTATCGTATGGTGAAGCGTATGTAGCGAATTTTACCACTCGCCCAAATACGCTAACGCAACATACTTTTATCCCTGCTGATTTTACCGTTAACTTCAGGGGACGTAAGGTTGCAAATGCACCTGCATTAGATTTTAATGACATTGATCGGGTTGGCTTTTTAGTGGCACAAAAACAACAAGGTCCGTTTTTAATTGAGTTACACTCAATGCAATTTAACCGATAAATATAAATTAGATAAGGGTATTAATTGAATTTACCAATGCAAATTAAAGGTATTATTTTTGACTTAGACGGTACCTTAGTTGAATCCAATTTAGACTTTAACTTAATTCGTCAGCAAATTGGTTGTCCTGATAGTATCGATCTCCTTAAATATGTCGACGAGTTAAGCTGCAAAGACACTCAAGCCAGCGCCAATCAGATTATCCTTGATCATGAATACCAAGATGCAATCAATGCCAAACCGATTAAAGGCATGGCAGAGCTGATTAATGCTATTGAAGCGGCAAAACTCCCCACTGCTATAGTGACTCGTAATAGCCTTGCCGCCAGTGCAATGAAAGTAAAACAGAATAATATCGCCATCAATCACGTATTGACCAGAGAAGATTATCCAGCAAAACCGGCCCCGGATGCACTGCTAGCGATAGCAACTCAATGGCAAATTTCGCCGCAACATATTATCTATGTCGGCGATTATTTATATGATATTCAGGCAGCTAACAATGCCGGCATGATAGCTTGTTTTATTAATCATGGGGTTGATAGCGAATATCAACATCTCGCCGATATTATTATCAATGATCTAAGCCAATTGCAGCAGTTATTAGTTAGTCACTCTCACAATGATTAACACCAGTACTGATTAGGTACGTCATGAGTCATAACATGAATATTAATATGGGCATCGAAAGACTGAGAATAGGAGAACGAATATGAACCCAATTCATCCTAAGAAATTACTCAATAGCAAATGGACCAAGGTGAACGTGGTTCAGAAACTGAAGCATTTTAGCATCAGTAAAGTGGAATATGACGAGCAGCAAAACGTCATTGAATGCATCATAAGGGCAGAAATGAATGCACAAGAGTTTGCTATTGACTGGCGCAATCTTAAAGATCCGCAACAGTGGAAAATTGGCTGGCAATAATCTGTTGCAAAACATATTCATTATGACGTTTGTAAAAGAAAAAAGTGACTCTTGCTTATGCAAAACGAGTCACTTTTTTATATCAGCGTTAAATAAACGCTGATCAAACTGCTTGTTAATGTGTTAATTATGACATTAATGACAACCTGCAATTGCTCTGTCATTAGTCATACTTGCAACATAACGCGTTTGTCATTGAAACTAATTATTCTATTTAGCTCAGCTATTATTTTATGATAAATATTGAACCTTCAAGTCTGAATTGAAGTGTTTCTAAGCCCCAATCAGATAACATGACATCCTGGATTCGTTGACCGTCACCTTCACTACTACATCCCCACATTTTTGCACATGTTTGTCCGGCTATATTAGATCCAGTGCCTTTTGATGTGTCAGGGATCATGTGGTTCAACTGTGTGATATGCGAGCCAAACATGTCTTCAAATGTATCCATTTGTACGTCAATGGTTTCCATTTCACCTTGAGGAAAAATGATCGCTGCAGTTTGCTCATTTGAACCCGTTTTCTCAGGGGTTAACGTGACAACATCTTTTGAAATTAAAGCATAAAGATTGCTCAGAGGTAAATCTTTAGTAGATTCATGCAGATAAAGTACTTGCCCATAATTTCTGGCGGCAAGATTCTTTTCTTCATAAGCTCTAGCAAGGTATTGATCTGCAAGTGCCAAATCTTGTTCTACCATGCCACCACCTAAATACATTTTACCCAATAAATACGATGATTGAGAGTGGCCCATCTTTGATGCGTACTTTAAAAACTCAACACCTTCATCGACATCTTTCAAAGGAGTATCTTGTAAATACAAAACGCCCGCTTTATATTTTGCATCCAGTACGCCATATTTACCTGCACGTCGGTACCATTTTAACGCCATGTCTAAATCTTTATCGGTACCATAACCGGTATAATAGAATTCAGCTAACATGGCCATCGCTGAGGAATGGCCTCGTTTAGTTAAAATTCGATAGGCTTTAAAGTATTCAATACATTCAGAAGTATTACACTCAGGCAATTGATTTGCTTGGCTTTTAAATGGGGCGAAAGCGAGAAAGCTCAATATCAAGCTAAAAATAATAGTATTTTGTTTCATTATGTTAAGTCCTTTTTATATACCATCCATTACTATTAGCATTTATATAACAAATGTCTATAGTAAATATGTCTATAAAACTAACCGCACGCTGCAGCTAAAATCATCAATTAACTACTGAATAATATCGATAAACGAATATACTCAAATTAGATCGATTTACCGCACACATCTATCGTTCAACCAAATCGAGTCGCTGTAAATTGATTCAATAAGCGATGCACTAAATAACACAATAATAAAGTTGCCACTATTGCCACTAGAATACTACTGACTCGATACAAAGCACTAAATACTAGATCGTTATTGGGGGTTAAATATTGGCCAAATAGTATGCCTAATGTGGTCATGGCGCCAAACCCCACTCCTGAGCCACTCGCCTCTCTCACATGCACTTGGCTAAATAACATTAAGCCTATCCACAATAGCGGTATGACAAAAATCAGTTGCCCAGACCAATCATAAAGTAACCCTTGTCCTAGTAAACCAAAGGTCACTCCAAGCAGGGTACCGATAGCACGCTTGCGGGCATAGCCGAGTGCACCATTCCAATGCATGGGGAATAACAATAATAAGGTGGTGGCTTGAGCTGACATAGAGTCTCGCAAGTTAAATACCTGAAAAACCACAAATGATGCTGTCGCAATTGATGCACCGAGTAATGCTTCATGACGCATACGATTAGACGCTTTAGCAACCGATGCCATTGGCGGACGTGGTTCGACATCTGGCCAAAGAGCGGTCATAGCGTAAGCAATAATGACAGATGCTGCCGTCGCCCAAAAATTATTAAAAATAAGATTATTAATATCGACACTCGGATAACTGGCAAAGTGCAGCATAATGCTTAAGCTGATCACCCCGTTAGCGCCGAACAAAAACAAACTGCCTCGTGACATTGCCGCAAATCGATACAGAAAAAGTATAAACACAATTGGCAAGATCATCCCTGGATGAGTACCAAATAAACCACCTAGAATACCTACCTCAATTCCAGCCATCACCGATGATGCTAATAGTTGCCGCATTGCATGGGCATTCATCACTGGTACTAAACCCAACAGTAACATTGGGGTTACAGTAAAAAATACTCCATAACTTAGGTCGAAAAATTTACAAATAGCAAACCCAAGTGTTGCGCCTGTTGCAATACGAAGGCATTGACGTAAATCGTTTGTAGTCAAAGGACTGTGGCGTAGCAACATGTAAAATACCTTCGCATTGGAGAGAATACGGCACCCTAAATCACCCACCCTAATAAATGGTTTGTTCAGTCAACACTAAAAAGTGGTAACCAGCTATAAGTATGGATTAGGGAAATGATGATTGAAGTTAATGCTTCATTTAATAAATATAGTGCAGCACACTAATGACTTTAATTTGTACCTTAGCCAAAAAACCGAGAAAACTGCTATTGGGCACCAATTGCACCGTGGCGCGAGCCCCTGCAGGCAATAGGCTAACGGCTTGTTGATCGAGCTCTAAATGTAAACGTAAGCGCTGGGCATCACGTACCCATCGCACCGACTCTTGGGGATCTGCCAAGCGGCCATTGGCATCAAATTGTCCGGCACTCACACCTGCATCAACGGAACTCACTTTGGCCGAGTATAAATGTCCAGGTTGGCCATCAAATGAAACCAGCGCAATTGATTGTGGCTCAATACCTTGTAAACTTTTCTCTCTGAAATCAGCAATAATATCAACGTTTTCTGATACGAGTGCTAATAAAGGCTGACCGACTGTAGCAAAGCTACCGACTTCTAACTGTAAGTTAGTGACAACCCCATTTTGATCTGCGCGAATTTGAGTATATGACAAGTCTAACTCGGCTTGAGCTAAATGATTTTGAGCTTGGCGAACTTTTAAATTATCCGCGCCGTTAAACCCACGACTAACGATTAACTTAGTTAAGCGAGCTTTAGCGGCAAGTAAGTTAGCTTCGGCGGTTGCGGCATCATTTTGAGCTTGATCGGCTAACTGCTGCGATACACCGCGTGTGGAATAAAGAGCATCAATACGCTTTGCCTCGCTGCTTTTTTGCTGTGCATTACTTTGATTTGCCTGCACGTCGGCTTTGGCGGCTAATATCGATGCATCGAGTTCTGCATTATCTTGTTTTGCTTGCTCTAAGGCTAATGTTGCTCGCTCAACCGCTAACTCATAAGAGGCTGAATCGATACTAAACAACACATCACCTTCGGCCACAAATTGGTTATTTGCGACCTTAATAGAGGCTATTTTTCCACTGACTTGTGGTGTTACCTTGGTGACCATCCGTGTTGCCATAGCTTGTGGCGTCATTGGCATGACAGCATCGGCAAACATAAAGTAACCGAATACGAATACAAACATCGCAATCGATATTTTAACGAGACGGGCAAATTGTTGATCTGGAGTCATGTTACTTCTCACTAAAAGGGTCATCAGACTGATTAAGCTTAGCCATAGCATTAGCACTAATCAGACTGATCACACGTTCAAATTCATTTAATTCTTGATGACTAATGCCATTGAGTAATTCAGCACGGATTTGCATAATCCGTGCTTCTATTTGCTTCAGAATGTCGGTTCCTTGAGGGGTCAAACTGACAATTCGTGCTCGCTTATCAGTATCGCAACAACGCCTTTTAACATATCCATGTTCTTCTAATTGTCCCAAAGTGCGCATTAATGATGGCAATTCTATTTCTAACGCGTCGGCGAGTACTTTTTGACTGACGTTATCGCCTAAGCGTAATAGCTTCCACAGCGCGGTCCAGCGAGGATGAGTTAAGCCTAAAGGAATTAATTCAACATCTGCGACAGTGCGCCATAATCGATGTAACCGGCCGAGTTGCTCAGCAAGATGTAGCTCTTTTAATCGCTCTAATTCTGTAGAAATCATATTAAGTCACCACTTAGTTAGCATGCTAAGCATTATAACTGGTTAGCATGCTAACTAAAAGTGCGACAATTTATTTTGATGAGGAATAAGCAGAGTAAAAAAATAACCAATTGATATATAAATTAAAAATAAACATTAATTTAAATAAATGTTTACTAGTATCTGGTTTTACTGTCGTCTTGTACGTACTTTGGGGATTCATCGAGGACATCTTTTACTGCAATTTTCCTCGGTAAATACTGAGATAGCTATATAGGCAAAAATCCAAATACATATTTTTAGATTCGATAGGAGCGTAACCCAGCATCGTTAATTAAAGAGGCTGAAAGTGTGCATCATCGCTTACGGTGTTAAGGCCGATTGCATAAAATACCCATAAGCTTAAGTCTTATAAAAAATCCATTTAAGAGTCATTCTTCCACAAAATAGACACTCAAATAGGTTATAAGTTAGCGCTAAAAGAACATCAGTTGCCAACCGCTCCAGACAACTTACATCAGCTTACTAAACGTTTAAGATTTAAATAACGAAACAGGAAAAAATCAGTTGAAATATTAAGCGTAATAAGTGAGGATGCGCGCTAATAATATGTACTAATGACCAGTACAAAATAGTCAAACTTGGTAAGATATTGTAGTCTGACTGGTATAACGTCTGTTTTTGGAATGATATAACGCTTATGATGAATTCGTTACGCACTACTTTAATTGCAGCAACGGCTATGGTACTCAGTTTTTCGAGTGCTGCTGTTGAATATCGTCTACCTGCTAAAGGCAGCAATTTAGTCGGTGAAAATCAATACTATGTTGTTCCTGAGGGCAAGTTAACCCTAGAACAAATCGCCTCAAAATTTCAGCTCGGATTAACTAACTTATTAGAAGCAAACCCTGGCGTGGATCCTTTTTTACCCAAAGCCGGTAGCACTTTATTAATCCCACATCAGCTAATTTTGCCGAACACTAAACGTGAAGGCGTAGTGATAAACAGCGCTGAAATGCGTTTATATTATTTCCCAAAAGGAAAAGATATTGTTGAAGTATTGCCGATTGGTATTGGCCAAATAGGTAAAGACACTCCAGAAAAGTGGGTAACAACCATTCAACGTAAACGCGCAAACCCAACGTGGACACCAACTGCTAACATTCGTAAATCTTACGAAGCAAAAGGAGTGACATTACCAGCGGTATGGCCTGCAGGCGCTGATAATCCAATGGGTTTGTTCGCACTGTATGTGGGTAACTTATATGCAATCCATGGCACTAACGCCACCTTTGGTATTGGTTTACGCGTCAGTTCTGGTTGTGTTCGTTTACGCGATGAAGATATTGAACATTTATTTAATACCGTGCCAGTAGGTACTCGTGTTGAATTTATTAACCAACCCATTAAAGCGACTGAAGAACCTGATGGTAATCGTTATTTAGAAGTTCATCAGCCGCTATCACGCACTCAAGCTGAGTTTGATTCGACTGAGCCGGTAGCATTATCATTTGATAAAGAAACCACTCGCTTTGTTGCTCACCCACAAACTGACTCATTTATATTAAAGCGATTGCTAGAGCAACGTACAGGTATGCCAACTCGCATTAATCCATAAGTAATATAAAAATATTTGGCTGTATCAAAACAGCATAAAATGGTTTTATTACTCCACTAAACACTGTGGTTAATAAAACCATTTTTTATGGGTTTAATAAAAAGATGCTTACTTATCTGGCGTGCCAAACGCTGGCTCGATTTGTTCGACATCGTCACTCGCTGTTTGGCTATCCCCCATAGCCTCACTGGTTTTAGCGAGTTCATGTAAATCTTCCATCGCCACATTAATATCACTTTGACCAGCCCCCATCAATGCTTCAGCTTGATCGACAAATGAAGTCTGTTGATCTATATCTTGAAATAAGACCTCAGCATCTTCTGTTGTCGCAGTTGATTGTGAGTATTGTTCTACGCTGGCTTGATTGTTGTCAGATGACAATATTTGACCACGATTCAATGCCGAGCTAATGGTTGGTTGTAATATTGTGCCGGCAATAATCAAAATAGTCGCAACTGCGGCATAAGTGAATTTACGCCCAGAAAAAACCGAATGAGTAACACTAGCCTGCTGCGCCTGTTGATGTGATGATTGCTCTGCTTCAGCTTGTGGTAACTGCGATGCATCAGGACCTTTAGTGCGCATACCGATGAATTGACCGCCATCATAAATTTCCATCTGATGACTCGACACTTCACCTTCTACAATACCCGAGCTGACAATAATTAACTTATTGCAATGTAACTTGCCTTTAAATAATCCTGACACGCGCATCTCTTGGCAAAAAACGTCCCCCTCAATCACGCCTCCCAGCTCAATTTTGATTTGATCAGTAGAGTTGATAGTACCTTTGGTGTGACCAGCAACCATTGCAGGACCTTGAATACGTACATTACCTTCTAATGTCATATCCGCACCAATGTAGGTCATCCCCTTATTTTTATGATTCATGTCTGGGTCCTTGTTAGGATTAATACTCAGGGTTCACGCTCAGAGTTAATAGATTGTTATTTTTGTCACAAGAGCTTAAAGGAAATACGCACCATAATAAAGGCAACAGTTAATGGTATACTACTCAGCTCAACAATTTAGCTTAAGTGTTATGTCGCCATTACAAGCCTATCAGCAGCGCATTAAACAAAACATGCTTGATGATCCTGCGCAACAGCAAGCAGTACTCGCCTTAGATTCGCTCTATCAGCAATGTCTATCGATTAACAAAAAAAACCGCGGTTTATATTTGTGGGGAGATGTTGGTCGTGGGAAAACCTTTCTGATGGATCTGTTTTATCAAAGTTTGTCTGAGCAGTACCTATATAACCCGCAGTCTGAAGTAAATAAAACCGTATTACGTCTTCATTTTCATCGTTTTATGGCTATGCTCCATCAGCAATTAAATCAAACATCGGGGATCCGCGATCCATTAGCTCATATTGCTAAGCAAATTGCAGCCAAATATTCTGTCATTTGCTTCGATGAATTTTTTGTATCTGATATCGGTGATGCCATTTTACTTGGGCGATTATTTGAGACATTATTTCAGTCAGAAGTGACCTTAGTTGCAACGTCAAATGTGCCGATTGTTGACTTGTATAAAAACGGATTACAGCGCGATCGTTTTTTACCCACTATTGATCTACTTCTACAATATACCGAATCAATCCATTTAAATGGTCAAATTGATCATCGTTTACACGCTAACGCCAACATATTAACGACTACACCACCTTGGCTAAAACAGCCATCATCAATGGCGCCCGACGTTGTTTTTCAACAATTATGTCAACAATACCCACAACCTCATGCGAGTCTCAAAAACCTGCCACATTCAATTGAGGTATGCCATAGAGACATTGCCGTTATGGCTATACACGGCCAGCTTGCTTGGTTTACCTTTTCAGCCTTGTGCCAAGGCCCACGATCAGCATTAGATTATATTGAACTCGCGGGACAATTTAGCCATATCTTACTCAGCGATGTACCGATATTAGGCGGAGAACTACGAAGCTGGATTAGAGCACGTGGCACCGAAGATGGTTCACTAGCAACCATCACAGGCGAGCGACAACTGTCCTATGCCAGTGAGGATGATCCAACCAGACGCTTTATTAGTTTAGTTGATGAACTATACGATCAAAAAGTGATGTTAATCCTCAATAGCAGGTTTAGCTTGGAAGATTTATACATTGATGGGGCATTACAATTTGAATTTAGACGCACTTACAGTCGCCTAATCGAAATGCAACAATGGGCGTAAAGTATGTGATGCAAGGTTATGAGTGCTTAATAACCCTAATGCTTTACTCAAGATGCTTGGAAATTTTCAACGTCATTAAATCGACGTAAAAAATTATCGAGCGCATCATTGGTAGGATATTCGAACTGATACTTATTGTGAAAAAACACCGTTAAACTAACTTGAGCATCAGACAAGGTAATGGTGTAGCCATCGTGATCCGTTTGGGCACTGATACCACACAACCAATAATCATGGCCACTAAGACCATCTTCAAGCGCACGTTTTTCGCCATATTGAGTGACTTTGTTAAACACTTTTAACGCACGATGAATATCAATTTCATTTTTCATTACAGGCTCTACCATTAATATTGCTATGTTCTTATTCAACGATACTATACGCTAGCAATACTTAATAGATCAGTACTTCACAGATCTGCTATTAATAACTATAACAGCCTAGATTTATTCAATATTACTGCGCCATTTTGATTTAAAATATTTCACTTTGTTATGACTACAAGGCAGCATCACCATAGTTTATAACAGATAGAAGCGATAACATGCTTAGTACTATGATGGCTTTTTTGTCCTCAGTTTAAATGCAGGATTGATCAAGTCAGATTTAAAAGTCCCTAAGGCGACCTGCGAAACCTTATCCACTTTGTTAATGCTCATACTAGGAATAACAGAGGGCATGACAAGGCAAAAAAGTCATTTAGCGATCACTAAATGCCGTCTGTTATTGCGCTTGGATTTATTATTCTTCTGCGTGTGTATTCAATGCTACGCCAACTTATCAAATTGCCGCAAAAAGAAGCCATTAAGGCGGCAATACCCTATGCCAATATTGGCTTGGCTATGCTGGTATCGCCTGAGACAGCACTCGAAATTAAAACTTTGATTTTAAATGAAATTTGTTCGTTATCGTTCACTAGATATTAGGCTAAGCCATCAATAGAGGTAATCTGCTGAGTGTAGATAAATTAATAATTGAGTAAGTTGAAATGAAAAATAATAGTAGTGACAGGACATCAGCTTTTACTAAGATTAAGCACAAGGATATATCCATTATCGGCGAGTAATTCAGCATCATTCATGAGTAACAGGCTATTTAATTACCGTTTCGTTTTTCTGGTGATGTTTTGCTTTGTCAACAAACATGGCTTTATCGACAGTCACCAAATATTCATACAAGGATAATGCCTGATTTGCTTGTCGATGCACCACACCTTTGCTGTAAGTTAATTGGTAAGGTTTAGCATTGTGCTGGTTATGCTGCTCAACAGACTGCTGGAACCTGTGTAATACATCGTTGACAATAGTTTCATCAGTTTGACTCAGCAATACCACAAATTCATCACCAGCAAATCGCGCAATAATATCTGAACCACGAAAACTGCTGACTAATAAACGGGCAAAGATTTTTAATGCGTTATCTCCTTCTTCATGACCAAATGCGTCATTAATTGATTTAAAATCATTTAAATCTAAGAAAATCAGACAGGTGTTAAAGCCGAGCTTATCACTGCGGGCCATTGTTCTATGAGAAAGTAACTCAAAGCCGCGACGATTAAAAATACCCGTTAACGCATCCAAAGTATTTTGCTTAATCGATAACAGCTCATCTATAACAATATTGCCAAGATCTTCTAAAGTTGCTTCATCATCTTTAGAAAAGGACCTCGGCTTGTCATCAATAATACACAAGGTTCCGACTATCACGCCATTAGGCATAGTTAATGGATAACCGGCATAAAATCGAACATTAGGTGGCCCGAGTACCAGTGGGTTGTCGGCAAAACGCTGATCTTTTAGCGCATCAGGTACAATGAAAATGCCATGCTGATTAATGGCGTGACCACAAAAAGAAATATCACGTTGGGTTTCGCATACATCTAATCCTTGTGAGGATTTAAACCATTGACGATCGGCATCAATTAAACTTATCACGCTAATCGAGACTGAAAATAAGCGTTTTGCTAGCCGAGTGACACGATCAAAGCGATCTTCAGCTGCGGTATCGAGCATGTTTAATCCTCGAAGCGTTTCGAGTCGAGTATGCTCATTTTCAGGTATCGGAGCCAGAAGCATTAAAAGTCCAACTTAATCAAATAACACCAGTTCAATAAGACAGTTATAGAACTAAATATCGATCTTAACCACTTCATTTAGTATCAAATGTGTAAAATATTATTATAAATTTCAATGACGCTATCAGTTTTGGGTTGCACGCTTTGCTGCGGTAATTTACCAGGCAATTGCTGTAAGGTCAGTTCATGATTCTCATCACGCAGCCAACAGTAAGTTTGAGTTAAATGCTGAGCTTGCATTACCGGCAATAATTCCAACTCTGCTAACACTTCAAAAATGCGCACATTATCAGACCAAATAGTTAACTCGTGATATTGATGCGCATAGGCTAAGACTAAATACTGGGCTATAAATTCAATGTCCGCAATACCACCTGCGCTCTGTTTTAAATCAAATATTGTTGCTTCTGCTTGAAGTAAATGCTCGCGCATTTTTG
This sequence comes from Shewanella sp. SR43-4, assembly GCF_014163845.1. NCBI lineage: Bacteria > Pseudomonadati > Pseudomonadota > Gammaproteobacteria > Alteromonadales > Shewanellaceae > Shewanella > Shewanella sp. SR43-4. The sequence goes on from NZ_JACJEB010000001.1 coordinate 85,119, forward strand.
TGCGCATATCCCTAACAGCTTTAGCCAACTCCACTTTATCGCGCTCAATTTGCAACACTTGCGCACGTAGTTCACTAAAACGACCCGCAAGTGAATAATCACCGAACACAAAACGAGCGCGCACTAAAGCTTGATGCTCCCAGGTCCAAGCCTCTTGCTGCAAATAAGCACCAAAATGCTCAATTTCACTAACTAATAAGCCTGATGCACCCGATGGGCGTAAACGCATATCAACTTCATATAATTCTCCAGATGTGGTGCGGGTAGCAAATAAATGCACCACACGCTGAGCAAGCTTTAGGTAAAAATGGCCATTATCAATAGATCGTTCGCCATCTGTACTGCCAGAACCGCTGTGACCGTGTAAGAAAACCAAATCTAAATCAGAACCATAACCCAGTTCAATACCACCAAGCTTACCGTACCCAATCACTGCAAACCCCATATTACTTGGGCTTGTTCCCTTAGGCGTGCCATGGCGAGACGCTACTTGATGCCAAGCTTGCAGCACGACTTGCTCAATAATTGCTTCGGCTAAAAAGGTTAAATGATCGCTGACCTGCATGACAGGTAAAACACCTGTGACATCGGCCGCAGCAATCTTGAGTTGTTGAGACAATTTAAACTGGCGCAGCGCTTCCATTTGCTGCTCCATGTCATCTTCTGGTACTCGTAATAAATATTGGCGTAATTCGCTCGGATAATCATCAATCGAAGTGATGTCATACAGTTGCGACGGGTCAATAAGCTCATCGAGCAACATAGGAAAATTAGCTAGCTCACGCGCAATCCAGGGGCTTGCACAACATAAACTGACTAATTGTTGTCTAGCACCCGGGTTTTCACATAAAAGCTCAAGGTAAGTAGTTCGAGTTAATATTTTATCTAGCACGTTGGCAACGGGCTTAAAAGCTTGACTCGGTTTCGCCTGATTAACCAATTCCTCGAGTAATTTAGGCATTAATTTGTCTAAGGTTTCACGCCCTCGAGGTCCGATAGAACGTTTTGACACCATTTGATGCCATTCACTTAATAACGGCCATAATTCGCTATCATCGATTTGTTGTTCTTGCAGCAAGGCATTAGCGTCTTCATCTTGCTGCACATTCCAAAATAATGATGTCCAATGATCATTCTGTTCGTGACTGTCAGTGCCGCCGACCGTGGCATTAAAATGGCCGTGAATGGTAGCCATCGCAGTATTAATCTTTTGACGAAGTTCTGTTTCGTTTTCAATATCTAATGGATAACAGAGCCGCTGCCAATCAAGCTCATTGTTGGGCAGAGTTTGTGTTTGTTTATCATCTATAGCTTGTAATAAATTCTCCACCCGACGCAAAAGAATATAGCTATGTTTAAGCTCATCAACCGCTAAATATTCCAACTGCCCAAGGCTGTACAAGGTATCAATGGCACCAAATAAACTTTGTTGCCGCAATGCGGGTTCGCGGCCGCCACGGATCAACTGAAAACTTTGCACTACGAATTCGACCTCGCGGATCCCTCCCGCGCCCAACTTAATGTTATCGGTTAACTGGCGACGCCTGACTTCTTGAGCAATAAGTTGCTTCATTTTACGTAGTGATTCAATCGCAGAAAAATCAATATAACGGCGATATACAAATGGGCGTAATAAATCATGTAGCTCGTCACAATAGCCAGACCAAGGGCCCAATACACGAGCTTTAACCATGGCGTAGCGTTCCCAATCGCGACCTTGTTCTTGGTAATAATCTTCTAGACCACTGAAACTGACGACTAACGGACCACTTTCTCCGTAAGGCCGTAAACGCATATCAACACGAAATACAAATCCATCAACCGTCACTTGGTCGAGTAAATTTACCAAGCGTTGGCCCATGCGAATAAAGAATTGTTGATTGGCCTGAGTACGTCTTCCACCTACCGTGTCACCATGCTCTGGAAAGGTAAAAATTAAATCAATGTCAGATGAAAAATTAAGTTCACGGCCACCCAGTTTACCCATACCTAAAATTAATAAAGGTTGCGGCTTACCTTCGGCACTCATGGGGGTACCATATTGCTGACACATTTCTTGATATAACCAATCTCGTCCAGCAATAACCAATGCTTCGGCCAGTGCTGATAAATCGAGTAGAGATTCTTCTACTGGGGTGTAATTTAAAAAATCACGCCATGCTAAACGCACCATTTGTAGATTACGATAACAACGTAAGGCTGACTTAACCTGCTCTTCTTGAGTTAACTCAACTAACAGCGAATGTAACTGAGCATCAAAATCACTGCGCACCACATCATCTAATAGGCCATCAAATAACTGCACAATCCATTCTGGATGACGACAAAGTTGCTCAGCAATATAATCACTCAAGCCAAATACGACTTTTAGCTCTTGCTGCTGCGAGGGGGGCAGTGCGGTTTTAGCCTCAGGCCAACTGTCGCAGAGTCTTAACCAGTAACGATCTGCGCTGTCTAACATAGCGGCAGATAATACCTTGTTACCTTGGTTTTGCATGGCAATAATGATCCCTAAAGAAAATGAACGTTGGACATATTATGTCGTAAATGGTATATCTATTGGTCAGTAAAATGATCAGATTAATATCATTGATACCCAGATTACTATAACCTGTGTCATATTGAATTAGCACATGAAAAATCTACATTTTGGAGAAAACATGGTAGGTCACCTCCCCCGTGTACTCATATTGATAACGGTATTGTTTGCCACGTTAGCCCTTAGCGGTTGCGGTGACGACCGACCGGAACAAATTGCTAAGTACCAGCAACTGACCCAACAACGTCTTGATCTGTTGGCCAGTTCACTCGACAACAATCAGCTGCGTAATGCGACGTTACTTAAACAATACACCAGTATTCTCGCTCAGCGCCAATCAGACTTAACACCTTTACTCGAAGAGTTGGCAAAAGATGCCGGCACTGAAGGTCCAATGTTTCAGTCATTAACGCGTCGTTATAAAGACTTAAACGATAGCGCTAACTTTATTGATTTAGACCAGCAACTGGCTGAAGCCCAAAATGTTTATCAAGCTGCAGACAGCAGTTTGTATAATGATATGCTGTCTGATCCGGTCAATGTTGTCGCTGATATGTCTAATGGCCAACTGGCCAGAGTCAATGCAATCAGCCGTGAAGCCGAAGCGCTCGCGAATGGAACCGACGTTGGTGGTGCAGGCAGCCAGCTTGTGGGTAATCCTGCTTATGGTAGCTGGCAAAATAATTCAAGTGGCACATCGATTTGGGCTTGGTATGGCATGTATGCGATGTTTTCTAACTTCACTCGTCCAACAAGTTACGACCGTTGGTCGGGTAACCGTGGTTACAGTTATTATAATGATGTAGGACGTTACCGTTATACCTCACCAAAACAAGCCACTTCGCAAGCAAAAACCTTTGAACAAACCAAGAAACGTTTTGACAGCCAGGGGAAGCGATTTGACAGCCCTTATGCAAAAACTCGAACAGGTTCTACAAGCTTGTCGCGTCAAAGTGCTAGCGCACCTAAAGCCAGTAGTACCACTCAGAGCGCGAGTAGTAAATTTCGTTCGAGCTATTCAAAAGACAGCAGTTTCCGTAACTCAAGCAGCCGCACTAGTCGCGGTGTTAGCCGTGGAAAATAGGTAAGGACTCACCATGACATTTTTTCAAGAATATGGCTTAACTCAACATTTGGCGATTATCTTAGCCATTGATTTAACCATCGCTATCGTTTTACTGACGCTAATGCGTTACTTGCAAGGCTGGAGTGTTAAAGTTAACAGCAGTGCCGAGCTAGCAGAACGTGACAATTTCGCCTTTGGTATTAGTACAGCAGGTGCAATCGCAGCATTAGGCATTGTGCTTACCGGCGCCATAACCGGCGAGGCAGCACCGTCTTATTTAACCGAAGCGATTGGCATGTCGGCTTACGGCTTATTTGGTTTAGTACTGATTAAATTGGGCCGTTTTTTACACGACAAAATCGCCTTAAATGAATTTGCGAAAAACGCTGAAATTCTCAAAGGTAATGTCTCTGTGGCTGTGGTTGATGCTGCGGCGGCTATTGCCACTGCCATTATTATCCGCGCAGTATTAATGTGGGCAGAAGATATTACCATCGATACCTTCATCGCTATTTTCAGCGCCTTCTTAATCTCCCAATTAATGTTAGTTATTCTCACCAGACTGCGCGAAAAACGTTACGCTCAACGTAATCAAGGTGCGTCAATGCAACAAGCCTTAACCCAAGGCCAAACGGCATTAGCATTGCGTCATAGTGGCTACATGATTGCCATGGCGTTAAGCTTTAACGCCGCAAGCCATTTCATTGCATACAATCCAACGGCTCACGTCAGCAACATTATTGGTTGGTGCGTATTTTCACTGATTATGTTGGTGGTATTATCGCTATTGATAACCGTGGTAAAAAAACTGGTATTGGCCGGTATTAATCTTGCCGAGGAAGTCGAAAAACAACAAAACATCGGTATAGCAGCCGTTGAAATGGCGATTAGTATTGCTGTGGCTCTTATTCTTACGGCGTTAATGGCTTAATTTATGACAACACCTTTGCTCGATGAACTTCCCGCTAACACTACACCAGGGGGCTCACAGCAAAGTTCCCCTCCATCCCGTCAAGTATCGTGGTTTGATGATGCCTTATTACTCGGCATCATGGCCTCGTTGGCGGGATGTGGTCTCATTTATGAATATCTATTATCTCACTATGCGGGCCGAATTCTTGGTGCACTAGAAGCAGCTATTTACACCATGATAGGCTTGATGATTGTGTCTATGGGTGTGGGAGCCTTTGCTGCACGGAAAATTAAATGCGCTTTCACTGGCTTTGCTATGCTCGAATTAACTGTAGCACTGTGTGGCTCATTTGCGATTATCGTTACCGCGGCCGTAATTGGCTTTGGTCAACAACTGCCATTAACCATCGCCAATACTTTAGGGCTGCCGCCAGATCACCTACCTAATGGTGGCTTTATTGCAAGTTTGCAAACCCTTAGCGCATACCTACCCTATGTTTGGGGCGTACTGCTGGGATTAATGATTGGCATGGAAATACCGCTGATTGCCCGCGTTCGGCAATCTTTGTCTGAAGCACACTTACTGCATAATGCCGGCACCATATATGGTGCCGATTACATTGGTGCAGGCATAGGTGCCGCTATTTGGGTCGGCTTTATGTTGGCCATCGATATTCAACTGGCTGCAGCACTCACCGCCAGTGTTAACCTCATCGCAGGGCTAATCTTTATTTGGCGTTTCTGGTCAAAAATCAATCATGTTAAATTGCTGCTCATAGGCCATATTATTGCCAGTGTGGTGATTGGCTTATTGGCCGTTAAAGGCCCTAGCTGGGAACAGCATTTTAATAACCTGTTATATAAAGATCATGTGGTGTATGCCAAAGCAACGCGCTTCCAGCAACTCAATTTTACTGAGCGTCTGCGCGGAGGTGGTTTACCGCCAGTTTATAATTTATACATCAATGGCCGTTTGCAATTTTCGAGCAGCGACGAACACATCTATCACAGCTTTTTAGTTCACCCAACATTAGCAGCCAGCGCACGGCACGATAATGTGTTAATTATTGGCGGTGGTGATGGCCTAGGGTTAAAACAAGTGCTCAAATGGCAACCTAAAGCCGTTACTTTAATGGATTTGGATAAAGACCTATTAGCCTTATTTAAATCGCCACCAGCAGATATGCCCAAACGCTTAAGCGATGCATTATTAGCATTAAATGGCGATGCATTAAACGATCCTCGCTTAACCTTAATGGTCGATGATGCGTTTAACGGGGTTGATAAGCTGATCCAAAAAGGTCAAATATTTGATGCCATCATTGTCGATTTGCCTGACCCAAGCCACCCAGACTTAAATAAATTGTATTCAGATTTATTTTATCGCAAGCTCAATGAATTACTCAGTGCAGATGGCGTGATCACTGTGCAGTCAACGTCACCTTACCATGCGCCAAAAGCGTTTATATCGGTGGGAAAAACCCTTACAGCAGCAGGATTTAATGTAAAACAGTATCATCATAATGTGCCGAGCTTTGGGGAATGGGGTTGGAGTATCGGCAGTAAGATGGGCAAAAATCCACAGCAGCGATTAGCCGCCATCGATAATATTCCGGTGCCAGAAGAATGGCTTACTCCTGGGCTTATCCATGGTTCATTTGAATTCCCTAAGCATTTTTATGCCGATATAGACAAGATCAAAGTGAACGAAATTGGTTCACTGCAGCTGTATTACTACCATTTAGCAGCTTGGTCAGAAAATGAAGTAATTAATCTTTTTTAATTGGACCAGATAGCGCTTGACATATTATGTCTAGATGCTATCTTTACTCACAGACATAATATGTCAATTAAGGACGAATATGAACATCCATACTATTGCAAGTCACCTAAACGGACTGTGCGATCACAGCAAAACCGGTTTTCAATTTGATTGTTATCCGATTGACGGTGATGTTGAAGTGTTACAAGTCAATATTGTCGGCCGCGAAGAAATTCCGGTGTTTGTATCAGTAACTGATAACCAAATATTGTGCATCAGTTACTTGTGGGGCGAAAACGAAGTAAATCAAGCTCGTCGGTCTGAAATGTTTGAGACCATGTTAGAACTGAACATTCCAATGCCATTATCATCGTTTGCTAAAATTGATGATAAATATGTGGTTTACGGAGCTTTATCTGTGCTTTCAAGCATGGAAGAGATTGAACAAGAATTAGCAGTACTGTCAGACAACTGTCTGGAAGTCATCGACGAACTCGTCGAATTTTTAAACTAAGGAGCCAATTATGGGCATTCTAAACAAGATTCTTACAGCGTTTCGTGGTGGTGCAACAGAAGTTGGCCAAAATATCGTTGACGCAAACTCAACTCGTATTTTTGAACAAGAAATTCGAGATGCAGAAAAACATTTAACTCGCGCTAAACGTGAATTAACCGACGTGATGGCCAAAGAAATGCAAGCTAGCCGCGAAATTGATCGCTTAAAGCGCAGCGTTGCTGAGCACGAAGGTTATGTCACCCAAGCGCTAGAAAAAGGCAATGAAGCATTAGCGATTGAAATTGCAGAAAAGATTGCTCAATTAGACGAAGAGTTAGCCGAGCAACAAACTGCCAATGACAGCTTTAGTTCGCATGCAGTGCGTTTAAAAGACTTAGTTAAAAAGACCGAGCGTCAGTTAAATGATTATCAACGTCAATTAACCATGGTCAAAACAACTGAAAGTGTACAAAAAGCGACTGCGACTATCACTGACTCATTTGCTTCAAGCAACTCAAAACTGCTTAATGCTAAAGATTCACTTGAGCGCATCAAAGCACGTCAGCAGCAGTTTGATGATCGCTTAAAAGCGTCTGAAACCTTAGCTGAAGAAAATAGCGATAAGTCATTACACGCAAAACTAGCAGAAGCGGGTATTGGTGAGCAAAAGTCGAATGCTAATGCAGTGTTAGATCGCATCAAAGCACGTAAAGGCTAAGCGATTATGGGATTTCTTAGCGGCCTATTCGGCAAAAAAGAAGCCCCGAAGCGTCAGCTTGACCACCCTAATAAACTGCTCAAGGGTGATATGATCACCTTTGATGACAGTTTTGCTTTGCCCACGCAATTGCGTGGGCAACAGCTTAAGGTTGAGGCTATTCATACTTATGAATACCAGCGCTCGCAGCTTTGTGAATTCTTATTGCGTGGCCATAGCGGCACGGCAATTTACCTATCCTATATTCAAGAAGACGAATCTTACTTAAGTATTTCAATCAAAATAAATCGTGATCTGGTTGAACAATTGTTTGACCTTGATGCATTTGCAGAAATATTTGAAGAACCAGGTAAAGCAACACTCACTCTGCAAACTCTGAATGACGAATTAGCGACCGAGCTAGATAAATGGCTCAGTGATGAATATCATCAAGCCGAATTTGCTAGTTTTGGCTACTTCCATCGTCAAGATTATCGAGATTTAAAGCCGCCTCAAAATGACGATGATGCCCGCGGTGAAGGTTTTGAAGGCTACAGCTTAGTCAACTCTGCTGACTCTCATGCGGTAGATATTGAAGTTTACGAAAGTGGCGACACTGAAGTGATGTTGACATTATATCGACCACTGACAGATATTAGAGAATACTGGCCAGCAAGCTGATACAGGTAGGAGACGATTTTCTAATGAGTTCAGGCAAACCGTTACCAGAGAAATGGCTTAAAAACCAACAAGCGGCGAAAGCGACTCAAGTGGCTTTTGATCTGGATGAGAAGTTTCAATACTCGATCCGCAAAGCGGCCTTAGACAAAGGCGTGAGTCCATCAGACCAAATTAGGACGATACTAGGATTATCGGTATCTAAACGACCTAAACGTCCGCGTTTAACCGTGTCATTAGATGCTGCTGACTATGTTATTTTAGCGCAGAAATACGGTTTAGACAGTGAGTCACAACTGGAAATTAAAAAGCGTGTGTTAGATGACTTAGTCCACTTCGTTGATAATAAATCAGCAAAATAAACACGGTTTTATGCTAATTATGCCAACTAAAAAAACGCACTAGGCCCCTGCCTTGTGCGTTTTTTGTTATGATAAAGCTAATCAATTCACTAGGCCTAACGGCTAACGAATGTAAACGGATTTAACGACATGCTCGAATCTAAAAGTTGGTCAATTAAAAACGTCGATGGTCCGAGTCCATTCGAACTCGCGATGATGGTGTTATCATTAATTTCAGTGGTTATTGTATTGACCATGACTTTCGGCAAGTTAGGCGCTGAAACGAACAAAGTCTTACTCTATATCGACACGACCATATGTGTCATTTTCATGACCAAATTTTTCTATGGTTTAGTCAAAGCACGCAACAAAGCCTTTTACATCCGCCATCATTGGATTGACTTTATTGCCAGTATTCCGGCTATTGAAGCACTGCGTTTTGCACGTATATTCCAAATATTAAGAGTCATTCGGTTAATCCGCATGAGTCGCTCATTACTCATCCCATTATTGCGTCAACGTAAACAAACGACTCTGGCCAGCTTATTGGTCGCTATGGTGTTAATTTTAGCGGCTGCATCAGTACTTATTTTATTAGTGGAAAGCGCTGAACCTAACGCCAACATCCAAACTGCAGAACAAGCCATTTGGTGGGCTTTAGTGACCATATCAACAGTCGGTTATGGGGATTTTTACCCTGTCACTACAATTGGTCATGTTATTGGTGGGCTAGTGATTATCAGCGGGGTTAGCTTTTTTGGGGTGATATCGGGTTACATGGCTTCTGTTTTCGTCGCTCCTGATGAGCAAGAACGTACCGAGGCACAAGAAGCCCAAACGGCACATAAAGAACACATTAACAATCAGCTAAATCTGGCGCTGGAGCAAATGCAGCTAAACCAGCAGAAAATGGAACAAAACCAACAACACATGCTCGATGAAATCAAAAAGTTAAGGCAACAGCTAGATAAACATTAGCCATTATTAAACCAACGTTGAATCCAATAAAAAGCCCAAGGTTATTTAACCTTGGGCTTTTTATATTCAGATGTCTTGCCCTGAAATAGGCTTATACTTTAAGACGAGTTAGCAGATCAATTATTGCCCCACCAGCTTCTGCCACCACGAGAGTGACTCGCCACAATTAGCCACTGGGTGAAAGCTTGATTCTAAAGCCGGTAAGCCAACAATATTGTCACAATTACCTTGTTTAGCCGCGCCAGTTGTTCGATCAAAATAACCGTTTATTACGCCATTAACAGGCATCATACGCAAACTAAGCGGCGGACGTTCATTTAGAAAAGCTTGATACACAGCCATTGCACCACTACTGCCGTATAAACCAGTTTTACTGTTATCGTCTTGACCAACCCAAATAGCTGCCACATTACGTTCATCAAAACCGGCAAACCATGAGTCGCGACTGTCGTTACTGGTCCCCGTTTTACCCGCTAGACGTACGCCAGGGAATGCAGCACCTAAGCGCTTAGCGGTTCCAGAACGCACCACTTGATTCATTGCATATTGGACTAAATAATCGGTAGCAGGATCAATCGCCATCGACGATGGCACACGGCTAACATCTAATGCTTGGTTTTGACTGTCGAGCACAGCAGTAATCGATGATAACTTACGATAACGTCCTTCATCTGCAAGGGTTTGATAAACTTGAGCCACCATTAATGGTGAACCATTTACAGCACCAAGTAACATGGATGGATAAGGAGAAATATCATCATCCCAACCTGAACTTTTTAACGTAGCAGCAACCTTGTCTACTCCAACAGCCAAACCAACATTTACCGTTGGAACGTTCATTGAATCTTTAAATGCACTTAATAAAGGCACTTGACCGCTGAACTTTTTATCGACATTTTTAGGCGACCAAGTTTTACCTTGCTCATTTTGAAGCGTAATAGGTTTATCTTCAATTGGGGTCGCTAAGGTAAACTTATCCGCTTGGCGCAATGCGCTAGCATACACGAATGGCTTAATTAACGATCCGATTGGACGTCTAATTTCTACCGCACGATTGAAGCCTTCATAACTGGGTTGCTTATCGCCCACCATGGCAGCAATACCACCGGTGTATTTATCGGTAACCACCATACCGACTTGAATATTTTTAGCCCGTTTATCCAGTGATGCCATGGTAGATAACACGGCTTTTTCAGCTGCTTCTTGGGCCATAGGATCAAGCGTGGTATAGACTTTAACACCCGATTGCTTGAGTAATGAGTCGCCATAACGGTCGCGCAACTCTTGTTTTACCACGGCAAAAAATGCCGGTAATTTTTGATGTACCGATTTTGTCGCACTGCGAAGACCAATAGGCGACTCTACAGCTGCTTTATATTGAGCAACGGTTAATTTATCGTTTTCCATCAATAAACGTAATACTAGATCACGTCGCTCTTGGGCTCGCTCAGCATAACGCCAAGGATTGTAATAAGAAGGACCCTTAATAACCGCAACTAAAAAGGCTTGTTGCGACACGGTCAGCTCAGCAATGGGGCGACCAAAGTAAAACTGTGATGCTAGCCCCATACCATGCACACCACGGGCTTTATCTTGGCCCATGTACACTTCATTGAGATAAGCCTCTAAAATTTCATCTTTGCTATATCGAAAATCAATGATCAGCGCCATAAGGGCTTCACGTACTTTACGCACAATTGAACGTTCACTGCTTAAAAAGAAATTTTTGGCTAACTGTTGAGTTAAGGTTGAACCACCTTGAACGGTACGACCCGCGGTGATATTGACAACTGCAGCTCTTGCAATGGCCAATGGGTTTACCCCGAAGTGATCATAAAAGCTGCGGTCTTCAACCAAAATAAGCGCATCGATGATCATCGAAGGCATTTCAGGCGCGCGCACAAATAAGCGATCTTCGCCATCGCCGGCAATAATACGGTCAAGTAAGACTGGTTCTAAATGAAATACGGCTAATTCACGTTTATCAGACATGCGCTTAACCGAGCTCACGCCCTGAGAGTCAAAGCTAATCATCACTTTTTGTGCGACTTGATTACCTTCTGGGTGCAAAAACGGCCGACGCCACAATTCAATGCGGGTGCTGGATGCTGAAAACTCGCCAACTTGACGTGGGTTAGCCACTTTACGATAACCCAATAGTTTTAATTCAGCCATTAGCTGAGGATGGCTTATCGCAGCTCCCGGATATAGTGCCATTGAACGGCTAAAAACTTGCGCAGGTAAATGCCACTTTTGGCCTTCAAATTTTTGCGCAATAATTTGGTCTAAATAAATAGCATAAAAGCTTACAACGGCAATACCAACTATGGATAATTTCCATGTGAGTGACCACAGCTTTCGCCACCAAGAGGGTCCTGTCTTTTTTGTGGTTACCGAAGACTTTTTGGTTTTTTTAGTCATAAATAATGATTTCATTTTCCATATAACGCTGAATAATTACATGTTATTAATAAGCTAGATAACTTATTTACACGCCAGGAGTTTTCTTTTTAGTAAATTTTGTAGCCACAGTATTCACTGGGTCATCAGGCCATAAATGCCTAGGATAACGGCCACGCATTTCTTTTTTCACATCAATATAAGGGCCTTGCCAAAAACTGGCTAAATCAGCCGTTGCGGCTAATGGTCTTTGTGCTGGCGATAATAACTCCATAGTCACGGTCATTTTACCGTGCAATATTGTCGGGCTTTGCGCCATCCCTAATGCTTCTTGTAATCGTACACTGAGCAACGCACGCCCTTGTTGATCATGGTTATGATAAAAATGTCCATCGGCGTCAAGGGGCATCTGGTAACGAATTGGCGCACGAGTACCTGTTGCCATCGGCCAATGTGTAGGCACCAACTGCTCTAACCTTTGCTGCTGCTGCCAATTGAGTAAGTTTTTCACCAATCCATAAGCGTCAACTTTAGCTAATGCGGCCAATGAACGAATATTGTCTAAATGTGGCCCAAGCCAATCTTCTAATGAAGCCAGCAAGAACTCATCACTTAAGCAAGGCCAATCATGCTCTGGATCAAAGTGTCGTGCTAATTCAACCCGATATTGTAACTGGATTAATAGCTCGTCACGATTAAGGATTGTTAACCCTTTAATGCGGATTTGTGCTAACAACGCGGCGGTAATGTGTGCTCGTTCAGGTGTAATACCGGTGTCGACTTTAATAATAATCTCACCGATTTTAGTGTGCTTCTCTGCAAAGAAACGCCCTTTTGCTTCATCCCAACCAGCGTGTACATGAGTGGTTACTAACGAGGTAAGCTCAGCCGTAAATAAACGCTCATCCAACCTTGCAGCAAGGTAAACCTGACCAGCATTACGACCTTGAGTCTCTTGAAAGTCAGCAACCACTAACCAAGGTTCATGTGCCAAACTATCATCGGCACTGATCACTACGCCAGTACCATTACTTAATAAAAAGCCTTCATGACCACGGGCTTTGGCAATACGATCAGGGTAAGCAAGTGCTAACAAATAACTAATATCGCGAGTGGAAGCATTTCGTATGGCTTCATTGACCTGACCCGATATCGCCAAGGATTGCTGCCATTGCCTTACTTGCTGCTTAATCTGTACCTGCAAAGCCTCAGTCAAATAATGATGAATATCGGCGCCTTTTTTGGGTAAGCCGCGAGCTTCAATAATGCCCGCTAACACACATGCCAATAAACACAGTTGCGGCTGATTGTCATCCTGAGCAAGTTGCTTAGCTTTAAGCAGCATATGCGCTAAACGCGGATGGCAACCTAATACATAAGCATCTCGACCTAATGGCGTTAATTTACGTTGTGAGTCAATCAATTCAAGTTGCTGAAGTAATCCCCAAGCAACCTGTTCATGAATGGCCGGCGGCGGCGTAAGCAATGACAATTCGGCAAATGATTTAGCCCCCCAATTGGCACAATCAAGAGCCATCGAAGTCAGTTCAGCTTGCGTAATTTCAGGTTCGTCGACCTTGCGCATACGTCCTTGTTCTTCTTGGCTCCATAAACGCACGCAATAACCCGCAGCTAAACGCCCTGCACGACCACTTCGCTGAATGGCAGAAGCTTGGCTAATGCGCTTAAGCCCTAAGCGTGTCACGCCGGTTTTAGGGTTAAAACTCGCTTCACGTCGATAACCACTGTCTATCACTAGCGTAATGCCTTCGATAGTTAAACTCGATTCCGCCACATTGGTCGCAAGGACTATCTTACGTTTACCAAGCTCTGCTGCTCGAATAGCTTGATCTTGTTCTGCAGACGATAAATCGCCATACATAGGACAAATTAGCCATGATGCATCCAAACGCTCACGTAACAATCCAGCGAGCTTACGAATTTCACCTTTGCCGGGTAAAAATGCTAGCACACTGCCTTGTTGATAAGCGGCTAATTCAATCGACGTGATGGTGTCGAGAATGACCCGAGACATGTGCGTAAGCCACATTTGCTGACTTGGACAAGGTTGATAAGCAATCTCAACCGCAAAACTGCGGCCATCACTGTGGATCTGAGCTGCATCGGGCATTAAGGTGTCGAGCGGTAAACCAGACAGGGTTGCAGACATGGCAATAATGCGTAAATCGTCACGCAATGATTGCTGCACTTCTAATGCTAAAGCTAAGCCTAAATCGGTAGTGAGGTGACGTTCATGTATTTCATCGAAAATAATCACATCAATACCACTCAGTTCAGGGTCTTGTTGGATCATGCGGGTCAAAATACCTTCAGTCACAATTTCGAGTCGAGTATCAGCACTGACTTCTGATTCGCCGCGTACACGATAACCCACTTGTTGACCAACCGCCTGGCCCAATTGTTTAGCGATAAATTGTGCTACATTGCGGGCGGCAACTCGGCGTGGCTCTAACATGAGAATTTTGCCACTAATTTCAGGCCAGGCTAGCATGGCTAATGGCAAGGCTGTTGATTTACCCGCACCGGTAGGTGCTTCAAGAATAATCTGCGAATGATCGGCAAACTGCACCCGCAACGAGTTAAGTACCGCCTGTATGGGTAATGAAGTGATAATCGATGATTCTGGGCGCGGTAATGCTTGTTTTGAGGTCAACGCTATTAACTTTTACGGCAATTTTATGGGGCTCATTTTACCCACAATCATATCAAGGTGTCATTAATTGCAGATGGCATACATCAATTAATCATTTAAGGCCGTAAGATTATCTCCTAACGTAGCGGATGTTAACCAAGGTGTTCGCAAACCGTGTGGTAACTCGGCCAAGCGCGTCGGTTTATTAATGGCATAACCTTGAGCATAATCAACGCCGATATTTTTAAGATATAAGCCAATCTCAATATTCTCAACGAACTCGGCGATAACCTCAAACCCCATGTCTCTACCAAGTTGACAAATTGCTGTCACAATCGCTTTATCGCTGCGGTTTTCACATAAATTGACCACAAATTGGCCATCAATTTTAACGTAGTCCACATCGAGGCATTTTAAATAAGCAAAACTTGAAAAACCAGAACCAAAATCATCTAAAGCAATTTTACAGCCAAACGGACGTAACAAATCAATTAACCCTGTGGCTTGGTCTAACTGGCTTACGGCTGCGGTTTCGGTGATCTCAAAACATAACTTACTCACCAACTCTGGTTCAACCATTAAGCGCATTTCAAGCCAATTCATGAACTTTTGATCGGCCAGTGACATTGCCGACAAATTAACCGAAACCATAGACAATTGACGCCATATGGTTAAATTATTGCCACCCCATTTCAATAAGTTATCGATAACCCATCTATCAACACGAGGCGCTAAGTTATAACGCTCAGCAGCAGGTAAAAACACGCCAGGTGATACATATCGGCCATCGCTTTGTACCATGCGCAATAATATTTCGATGTGTATCCCAGTTTCGGGCTTATTTAGCGGCTCAATAAGTTGATAAAATAACTCAAACTGATTTAACGCAAGTGCTCCAGTAATATCTACAGATGCAAGCATTTGGTTATACATGAGGTTCATTTGTGGGTCATCTGGATTGTAAAAATGCCAGCGGTTACGGCCTTCCTCTTTGGCTAATCGACAAGCAGCATCCGCTTTACTCATGACACCATAGATATCTGGAGCAACATAATCAACTTTGGCAATGCCAAGACTGGCACTAATATTATGCTTAACCCCCTTCCAAATAAATTCATGCTCAAATAATTGCTGACAAATTCGTTGCGCCACTTGTTGTGCTGATGACACATCGGAATTGTTCATCAATAAGCCAAATTCATCGCCCCCTAACCGCGCAACAACATCGCCTTTGCGTAATAATTGTTTTAACCTTGTGGCCACTTGCTGCAGTAACAAATCACCCGCTTGATGACCACTTAGATCATTAACTACCTGAAATTGATCGAGATCGAGAAAGGCAATACAAGCAGGTGTATGATCTTCATCGTCTAATAACTCTTCGAGCATATTTTCAAACTGCAGCCGATTCGGTAAGCCGGTTAATACGTCATGATTGGAGTGAAATGATAATTCATCAGCAAGTCGATAACGCTCGGTGACATCTTCAATCATTAACAATAACTGCTGCTGCTTATTAAGAGCATGGCAAAAGCTAAACTTGTACCAATGAATTTGCCCACCATTTCGCAGCGGTACTTCACACCAGGCTTGACGTAAAATACCTTCGCGGACAATGTGCAAAGTATCGAGTAGCAGTGGGTGATCTTCTTCACGCAATAAGTTAAATAAACTTTGGCCTTCACTAATAAGCAGACTGTCTTTACTCGCATCATTTTGCAATACAATATTATTCTGTAAATCAATGAGCGCACAGGCTATCGGCAACAACTGAAACAGCTCTTGATATTGTTTATCTTTACTATCGAGCAAAACGGCTAAACGACGTAACTCAAGTGACGATGCCAATCGATAAGCGGTATCTTCGAGTAGCTTGTGTATAAACGAAATGGGATCTTTATGCTGATTCACAACAGGATTAGCATCTGAAGCACACAGAGTGCCTAACACAACTCTGACATTGCCTACCTGTAAAACGGGGCTGAGTGCAATATGCTGGCAATTAATATTGAGACCGTTAAAAAGGCTAATGAGTGGAGTTAATATTGGATCTTGTTGGTCGGTTAACCCTTGCGTAGCATTATGAGCATAAGTGATAAGCTGATGATTAGATAATAAGGATTCGCAAAGCGACAGATGATCTTTAAACTGTTGATTGAACAGTGCTTCAGAAGCGGGGGAAGTACCAAAATAACTAGCACATTGCTGCTCTGACGTGTCGATAATTTCAACATCGACCGAAAATACTTTATCGTACTGATTTGTCAGTACAAATGCCGCGCTGCATTCTAGTCTTTTACAGACTAGCTCTAGTGCTTGATTAAGCAGCGATAACACCGAAGTATTACTACTCTCAATAGGTCCATTTGTAAAAACACTTTTCAATAGTTGCTGGGTGCTATCTGCCATTCATCAACTCAGTCAAGGTTAGCAATTCAATTTGCTTAGGAATAAAAAAACATGCGCTATATTATCGTTAACATTCACCTAAGTGTAGTTTAGTCACTCACAAATAACGATATTTGTTTACATCATTCAATATTAATAATCTATTCGGCTTAGGGTTTCAACTCATTACTCATTAAGGATAAGCGTATGCAAGCCACATCTTCGCGAAGATTGTTTGTCGGCTTTGGCTTAAAAAAGTCAGAAATAGAAAAAACATCTCTAATAAAACAGCGTCTTAGCCCATTTTTTAATGATACAGCAAAGGTAGTGGATAATAGCAATTTACACATGACACTCGGTTTTTTAGGCCAGATAGATCAGACCAGTTATGCCAGTGTTGTCGATGCGATCGAGTTGATGCCAAAACCGACTTTTATGCAAGTGTTAGATACACTATCGTTATGGCAATCAGCACGATTAATTTGCCTAAAAGGACACGCTAGCGAACCGCTATTGCTTATGGCTCAATCGCTACTCTTGATTGCGAAAAATCACAACGTATTGATTAGCGAACACCAATACGTCCCTCACATTAGTTTATTTCGCCAAGTTAACATCACTACTTTACCTACGTTGAGATGCACCACTAGGTTATCGTTGATGCCAACTGAGTTACATCTGTATCAATCTATCAAGAATAAACGCCAAACTGACTATTCTGTTCTTAAAAGTTGGCCGCTAACTGAAGACAACAAAAAAGCCGCTATTATCTAATGCCCAGCTCTTAAACTGAGTTAACATTAAATAACAACGGCTTCAAATCTGCCTTATATTCGCACTTTTATCGGCTAGTCTTTCAATAATTCAGCAATGGTCAATACACCATGAGTTGTCGCACCTGCTGCCCATAGCGCCGACGCTGATGATTCAAACGCTGCAGCTAAATCGACATGCAACCAATTGGCTTGTGGTGATACAAAACGCCATAGAAAACCTGCGGCGTTAGAGGCGCCACCTGCGCCGCCACCTTTTACTGGACGACTGTTAGCGGTATCGGCATACGCTGA
Source organism: Shewanella sp. SR43-4 (assembly GCF_014163845.1). Taxonomy (NCBI): domain Bacteria; kingdom Pseudomonadati; phylum Pseudomonadota; class Gammaproteobacteria; order Alteromonadales; family Shewanellaceae; genus Shewanella; species Shewanella sp. SR43-4. The sequence goes on from NZ_JACJEB010000001.1 coordinate 103,096, forward strand.
TGGGCACATGTCTTTATGCCATGGCTCTAACGGTAATGGCCATACGTTTTCAGACACAGCGGCAGCACTTTTTTGTGCTAATTGTAATGTCGCGGTTTGTGGTGAGAAAATCGCATTATAATTTGAACCAACCGCCATCACTGCTGCGCCGGTTAATGTTGCGGCATCGATAATCAAGCCTGCGCCAGTTTCTGATGCGGCTTGTAGACCATCAGCCAATACTAAGCGTCCTTCAGCGTCGGTATTGACGACTTCAACCGTAGTACCATTTTTATAGGTTAAAATATCACCTAGTTTAAAAGCACGTCCGCTGACGAGGTTTTCTGCGCAACATAAGAATAACTTAACGCGTTTATTCAAACCGGAGTTAATCGCTAATCCCAAAGCGGCAGTGACAGTCGCAGCGCCACCCATATCACATTTCATTGTCAACATACCTTCGGTCGACTTTAGGCTGTAACCGCCTGAGTCAAACGTAATGCCTTTACCGACTAAGGCAACAGATACAGGAGCATCAGCGCCTAATGGATTAAAATCAAGCTCTAATAGCGCAGGAGGACGCTCGCTGCCACGACCAACAGCATGAATACCAACCCACTTTTTCTCTAATAATTCTTGGCCTTCAATAATGTTGAAACTAACATGGTCGCCACCAATATTTTTTAACCAAGATGCCGCCTGGTTAGCTAACGCTAATGGCGATAAATCTTCAGGAGTGTCATTAATTAATTTACGGGCAAACTGAGTCGCGACAGCGCGTTGATTCAAGGTCTCTTTATCGGCATCACTGCCACACCAGTCAACTTGGTAACCAGCTTTCGCTGTCGCAAAACCTTGCGCAAATGCCCACTGAGAATGCAGGTTCCATAAGCCGCCATCTAATTGCACATAATTAATCCCTTGGGTGCGGATTTTGCGTGCCGCCATTTGCACTTGGCGAAGTTCATCGCTACCTGATAAATGAATTGTCGCCAAAGAGCCTTGATAGGTCACATCAGCTTTACCCCAATGAGCGGCTGGGGCTTCTGTGGTCAGAGTAACGGTCATAATATTCATAATAATCCCTTGTTGTAAGCCTAAGAACACCAATACTCGCACGTAATCACGAGCTAATGGCAGTAGTGTAGACAAAACATAATCGATAAACCAAGCTAAAGTTTGTTAGCATTGTTGTAAATCAACTCAACACTTGGGTCATGGATGAAATTTATCCCCGAATTAGAATCTGGCATATTAATTAAACGTTATAAGCGTTTTCTTGCCGACATCATGCTTGCCAATGGCGAACAGATCACCATTCATTGTCCTAATACTGGTTCAATGAAAAATTGCTTATTTCCTGGTGAGACGGTGTGGTTTTCTACCTCAGACAATCCAAAACGTAAATACGCCCACACCTGGGAGTTGATGCAAACCGATCAGCAGCACCTTATCGGGATTAACACAGGACGTGCCAATGCTCTTGCCGAAGATGCCATAAAGAGGCAAGTGATTTCGGAACTGTTAGGTTATGAGCATCTAAAACGTGAAGTGAAGTACGGCAGTGAAAATAGCCGGATCGATATATTGCTCACCAGCCCTAATCGAGCAGATTGCTATATCGAAGTGAAGAGTTGCACCCTTTTAGAACAACACATAGGTTATTTTCCTGATGCCGTTACTACTCGGGGGCAAAAGCATCTTAGAGAATTGATGCATATGGTCACTCTAGGTCATCGAGCGGTATTATTATTTGTGGTACAACACAGTGGCATAACCACTGTTCAACCCGCGCGCCATATTGATCCGCAATACGCAGACTTACTTCAACAAGCCATGGAACATGGCGTTGAAGTGCTAGCCTATAAAACAACACTTTCACCGCAAGCAAGTTCCATCACCGATTCTTGTAAAGTGGTCGTATAGATAAAAATATAAAGCTCAAATACATGTAAAAAATTTGCCACGCTATAGAGTTTCTGGTATAGATAGCGGCCATAAATTTAAGACGTCCTTAAACGCAAATGATTACAGGAGATGCGTTATGCCTCAAGGCACGAAAAAACTTGGCGTACTCGCTATCGCTGGAGTAGATCCTTACCAGGAATCGGCTGGTGAAGAGTATATGAATACCAAGCAACGTGGTCACTTTACATTGATCCTCGAAGCATGGCGTAACCAATTGCGTGAAGAAGTCGACCGTACGTTAACTCACATGCAAGATGAAGCTGCAAACTTTCCTGATCCTGTCGACCGTGCAGCACAAGAAGAAGAATTCAGCTTAGAATTACGCGCTCGTGACAGAGAACGTAAATTGATCAAAAAGATTGAAAAGACCTTACAGCTGATCAAAGAAGATGATTTTGGTTTCTGCTTCTCATGTGGTGTAGAAATTGGTATCCGTCGACTTGAAGCCCGTCCAACAGCCGATCAGTGTATCGACTGTAAAACGCTAGCTGAAATAAAAGAAAAACAAATGGCGGGTTAATCCGCTATCGAAGAAGGGCGAGATTATCTCGCCCTTTTGTTTTATTTTATTCATCAATAAAACACGCCACTCATTTAATTGGTTACCCGCGCTAGAGTGTTGTCACTTTGACAGAAGATAATGGCACAGCGATGTTAATTAAGACTACGCTACAAAATAACATGATCACCCCATCGTATATTGGCCGTTTTGCGCCATCCCCGTCAGGCTCACTGCATTTTGGTTCACTCATTGCGGCATTAGGCAGTTATCTGCGTGCGCATAGCCTTAAAGGCCAATGGCTGGTCCGCATAGAAGATATCGATCCTCCTAGAGAAGTACCCGGTGCCAGCGACAATATCCTCCGCACACTTGATGCCTATGGCTTACATTGGCATGGTAGCGTGCTATATCAACATCAACGACATCAAGTATATCAAGATCAGATTGATGCGTTTATCGAAAGTGATGCGGGTTATTATTGCCAGTGCACACGTAAAATTATTCAAACCAGTGGCGGAGTGTACGATGGCCGATGCGGACGATTGACACCACGGCTGACCCAGGGTGCAATTCGGATTCGTAACCAAGTTAAAATGGACCACTTTGTTGATCAACTGCAAGGTCATGTGATGGTTGATAAAGCCTTCGCTGATGAAGACTTTATCATTAAACGTAGCGATGGTTTGTTCGCATACCAGCTCGCCGTAGTGCTTGATGATGCTTATCAAGGTATTACTGAAGTGGTTAGGGGCTGTGATTTACTTGAAGCAAGTTGCCGCCAAATAAGCTTGTTTACTCAATTGAATTTTCCGTCACCTGATTGGTTACATTTACCTTTAGTCTGCACACAAAAAGGCTTTAAATTATCAAAGCAGAATCATGCCTCTGCCATCGATATCGTCCACCCTCAAGCCAGTATCAACGCCGCGCTGACATTTTTAGGTCAACAAACAGTGGATATTGATGCAGTTGATGTGATGCTTAAGCAGGCAGTAGCACAATTTGATCTCAGTGCGATTCCTGCACAAAAAGAAATTATCATATCGACTAGAAACGACTAGGTATCATCATTACCATGACGAGTTATTGCATTAAGCCCTTTTTAGCGCCACTGTACGTATACTCATTCAGTCACATTTAATGTATTATACCCGCCAGATTTTTAATCAAATTATTCTAGCATCCCGAGGTGTATTATTTTTCGCCGTATTAGCCAATTCTGTAAACAGCTATTTGAAAACAACAAAGTAGCTCCAGTCCTTGAAGAGCCAATTCAAGAAGATGGCTTACGTCTGGATATTATCTCCAGAGATGGTCACTCAATTTCACGTCGCCAAATTAGTGAAAATGCACTTAAAGTACTTTATCGTCTGAATAAATCGGGCTACAAAGCCTATTTAGTCGGCGGTGGTGTTCGCGATATTCTGCTTGGCATAGAACCAAAAGACTTTGATGTAGCGACGAATGCTACCCCAGATGATATTAAAAAGTTATTTCGCAACTGTCGTTTAGTTGGCCGTCGCTTTAGACTGGCACATATCGTTTTTGGTCGTGATGTTATTGAGGTTGCCACGTTCCGCGGTCACCACAGTGAAAGCAATGACAAAGTATCGAAATCAAACGCTGAAGGTCGTTTATTACGTGATAACGTTTATGGTGAGATAGATGAAGATGCTGAACGTCGTGACTTCACTATCAATGCACTCTACTACGACATTAGCGACTACTCTATTCGCAGTTATGGCGGTGGAATAAACGATCTTAATGCACGCAAGATAAAACTTATCGGCGATCCAGATACCCGTTATCGTGAAGATCCGGTGCGCATGCTTCGAGCCGTTCGTTTTGCGACTAAACTTGATATGCAAATCGACGCCGTTACCGCCGATCCTATCAAAGCACTCGCACCACTATTAGGTGATATTCCCGCGGCGCGCATGTATGAAGAAGTATTGAAATTATTCTTTGCCGGTAAAGCCGAAGCGAATTACCACATGATGCAAGATTTTGGTTTATTTGCTCCGCTGTTCCCACAAGTGAGTGCCCTAATTGAAGAGTCGCCTAAAGGTCATACAGCTAAAATGCTGCAAACCGTTATGCGTAATACTGACCTGCGAGTCAGTGAAGATAAAACCGTTACGCCAGCATTTTTCTTTGCCGCAATATTATGGTACCCAGTTAAACAACGCGCAGATGATATCGCGATTGAAAGTGGCCTAACGCATTACGATGCCTATGTTGCAGCTATGGGTGATGTGCTTGAGAAACAGTGTTTAACCATTAGCTTACCACGTCGTTTTAGTACTCCAGCACGTGACATTTGGCAATTACAACTGCGCTTAGAACGTGGTCAAGGCACCCGCGCCTTTAAACTGCTAGAGCACCCGAAATTTAGAGCAGCTTATGATTTGCTGCTACTGCGCGGTGAAGTTGAAGCGGGTAATACCGCCAAGATAGCGGATTGGTGGCAAGCGTTTGTTGAAGCCGATGAAACTGACCGCAGTGATATCGCCAAAAGCATCAAAGGCAGTAATACTCGCAATCGAAATGCACCACAGCGCAAGCGTCGTCGAAAACCCGCTGCCAAGCCTACAGAAGAGTAACCACCATGGCGGTGCAAGTGTATGTCGCCTTGGGCGCAAATTTAGCAGAGCCGGTACAACAACTCGATGTTGCTGTAACGGCGCTCAACACATTAGCACTTAATAACACCTTGAGGGTGTCAGCTTATTACCGCTCTAAACCTATGGGCGATGTGATACAACCCGATTATGTCAATGCTGTAGCAGGGTTTCAAACCGAGCTATTGCCGATTGAATTGCTCGATGCTTTACAAGATATCGAGCAACAACAAGGACGTTTGCGTCTCGAACGCTGGGGACCTCGTACCTTAGATTTAGATTTGTTATTGTATGGTACACAATACATAAACCAACCTCGTCTTTGCGTGCCTCACTATGGCATGAAACAACGTAGTTTTGTGTTAGTACCATTAGCAGACATTGCACCCACTTTGACACTGCCTTGTAACACAAGCCTTGAAAGTCTTATTAATGTGACAATGCGTGATGAATTGCAAAAGCTTATCGATTAAAGTTGATATTAATGCACAGCACATTAAGCTCAGCTTTTAGTATTTCAATATTGTTTTAAGAGTCTACTATGTCAAAAGTCACCAGCTCTACCCTGATCAAGTTCAAACAAGAAGGTAAAAAGTTCACCGCATTAACAGCTTATGACGCTAGTTTTGCCAGCGCATTTGACAGCGAAGGTGTGGATGTACTTTTAGTGGGCGACTCACTCGGTATGGTACTTCAAGGCCATGACGACACCTTGCCCGTTACGACTGCCGATATTGCTTATCATACAGCTTGTGTTAAACGGGGGATTTCGCGCGCATTACTGATCGCAGATATGCCATTTATGAGTTACGCCACCCCAGAACAAACCATGACTAACGCGGCAATTCTTATGCAAGCTGGTGCCAGCATGGTTAAATTAGAAGGCGGTCATTGGTTACTTGAAAGCGTAAAAATGTTAACAGAGCGTGGTATTCCAGTCTGTGCCCACTTAGGATTAACCCCACAATCGGTCAACGTATTTGGCGGCTTTAAAGTGCAAGGTCGTGATGCTGATAATGCCCAGCGTATTTTAGATGAAGCCAAAGCAATACAAGCAGCTGGTGCACAATTATTAGTGGTTGAATGTATTCCGGCATCGCTTGCTAAAGCCATTACTGAAGCACTGACCATTCCGGTTATTGGGATTGGTGCTGGAGCAGACACTGACGGCCAAATCTTGGTAATGCATGATGTATTAGGCATTTCCAGTGGTTATATCCCACGTTTTTCTAAAAACTACCTCAAACAGACTGGCGAGATCCGCTCAGCAATCAAAGCTTATATTGATGAAGTCGCTAACGGTAGCTTCCCTGCCGAAGAGCATACATTTAACTAATGATTTAGTTGCTCCTTTAACGAGCCATTGAATGTACATCAATTAACGACATTGTTTTTATTAAGGTTTCCACAGAAAATGATTACCACTGCTGCTATTTCAACTATTCGCGAACATGTAAATGCTTGGCGTCGTAAAGGCGAAACCGTTGCCTTCGTGCCAACAATGGGTAACTTACACCAAGGCCACATCACCTTAGTGAACGAAGCTAAAAAGCGTGCAGATCATGTTGTGGTATCTATTTTTGTTAATCCAATGCAGTTTAGCGCTAACGAAGACTTGGACGGGTACCCACGTACATTAGAACAAGACAGCGATAAGCTGATGGCTGCCGGAACAGAAATATTATTTACCCCAACGCCTGAGATAATCTATCCCAACGGTTTAGCACAACAAACATTTGTTGAAGTACCAGACATTGGCGATCAACTGTGTGGCGCAAGCCGTCCTGGACATTTTCGTGGCGTGGCAACCATAGTGACCAAATTGTTTAATATTGTCCAACCAGATATCGCCTTATTCGGTCGTAAAGATTTTCAACAATTAATGATTATTAAAACCATGGTGAGTGACTTATCCATGCCGATTGAAGTGATTGGTGTTGACACTATTCGTGAAGCATCAGGACTGGCAATGAGTTCTCGAAACGGCTATTTAACCGCAGAAGAAAAACACTCAGCTGCAGCGTTAAAACAAGCATTAGATACTATTGTTGAAGCCATTAAACACGGAGAATCGACAGAAGTAGCGATTGTAACAGCCAAAAAGCAGCTAACTAATGCCGGCTTTACCCCAGATTACCTCGAAGTGAGAAATGCCAAGACGTTACGTCAAGCAACAGCAACAGACACTGACTTAGTGGTTATTGCAGCCGCTTATTTAGGTAAAGCTCGCTTAATTGATAACGTGTCATTCTCACGTAACTTAAGCTAACTAAACAGCTAATCATCACCAAAGAAAACATTCCGTTTTCGGTTTAAGTACATCAAATAACAGTAAAGATGGTTTTTTATTCAAATTTCGATTGTCAAAAAACTGGTTTTATCGATAAACTTGGGCCATATTTAACCGATAACATGATGTTATCGGTATGAATGTGGCTATATTATCAGCCAGCATAACAACTATGTATGAAATTTCTGCTGCTTATTGTGGTTTATTTGTTACTAATTTTGCGTGTAGCTTAATCTAAAAACATGCTAATATTCTTAACGTTATAGACAAATAACACAAATAAAACCAACACGAGGGTAACAAAAGCAAGTGGCTTGGTAAGAGGCAAAAATACAATGACACTGGTAGTACATTTACAATAAATGCCACTACCATTGGCAGCTAGACAAGGTAGTCGGTTGTTAAATTGAATTAATGTCGAAAACTCTCGCATAGAAAACGTAACCAACTGATATCAAATCATAATTGTGATGACAAAAGGATGTGTGGCCGCATGGCAAAAAGACTACTATTTATCATACTCGCCATGAGCGCATTTACCGCTCAATCCAATACTATTTACAAATGTATGATGGATGACAAAGTCGTTTTCAGCCAAACCGTCTGCCCACAAGAGTATCGTCAGCACAAAATTGAATACCAATTAGGTATTACCACCGAAGTCGACTCCGACAAGCACGAACTTAAAGAAGACCCATTAAAAGCCCTGCTGAATAAACAAACTATTTCTAAAGAGAAGTTACTGCAACTCCTTGATGGTGAAATGTATCGTCTAAAGCAAGAAAACAGCTACTTTGAAATATTACGTGCTAGCGAAATACAAAAACTTGATCGCAAACGCTTTTGGCAAACTAAGCCTAAAGACGATCCAAGTTATGGCTTAGAATTACAAGAGATTAACGATCGCTTTGATGATCTTACTCAGAATAACGTCGATGTGATTAAGGTACTAAATCAGCATAAAATGAAGATAACAGCTGAAACACAACCAGATGAATACATGAGTAATTAACCTCAACGGCTGAAAAAGTATTGAGGTTTGTTGTGAGTAAAATGTTTAGTCAGGCTTAATCTGGTTTAAATACCCCTATCATGCTGCCATTCGTTTTTTGCGGCACTTTAATGTCCGTTTGCTGCTCACGATAATCACATTCAGTACATTCAACCGTTTCAATCCCATTTTCTTTAAACAATAAAATACTGTCTTTGGCACTGCATTTAGGACATTTAGCGCCTGCAACAAAACGTTTCTTAATTTTGGTCATGATTTACTCGACTTAGTGTTTATACAATGAGCTGTTGACTCAATACGGCATTTATCAATTTATACGCCTATTTTGCCATGATTAGCCCACATGAGTCCCGTGATTGTGGGAAATAAATCGGATATGCGATATTATCTGCACCATTATTCTATTCTTAAGTATCAAGTTGTAATTAATGATCAACATAAGCCAAGCTCAGTTAATTCGCGGCAGTAAAACCTTACTCGATGAAACCTCACTGACAATTTATCCCGGACACAAGGTAGGCCTTGTCGGCGCCAATGGTACAGGTAAATCATCATTGCTTGCCTTAATTCTGGGTCATTTACATCTTGATAAAGGTGAATTTAGTTTCCCATCAGGTTGGCAAGTCGCCTCTGTTGCACAGGAAACACCAGCATTAGATGTGTCGGCATTAGAATACGTGCTTGATGGCGACACTGAATACCGTGATTTAGAGGCCCAACTAGAGAAAGCTCAAGCAGACAATAACGGTAACGCCATTGCGCTTATCCATGGCAAAATTGATGCTATTGGCGGCTATGCCATTAAAGCTCGAGCAGGGTCGTTATTAGCCGGCCTAGGCTTCAAAGATGCAGACCAAAGTAATCCGGTTAAAAGCTTCTCTGGTGGTTGGCGTATGCGTCTTAACCTAGCCCAAGCACTACTATGCCGCTCAGATTTATTGTTACTCGATGAGCCAACCAACCACTTAGACTTAGATACCATGTATTGGTTAGAAGGTTGGATTAAATCCTATCAGGGAACACTGATTTTGATCAGTCACGATCGAGACTTTATCGATGGGATTGTCGGTGAAATTGTTCATGTCGAGAATCACAAATTAAATTACTACAAGGGTAACTACTCTTCTTTTGAGCGCGTACGCGCCGAACGTATGGCCCAGCAGCAAGTTGCCTTTGAACGTCAACAAAAAGAACGCTCGCATATGCAGTCGTTTGTTGACCGTTTCCGCTATAAAGCCAGTAAAGCTAAACAAGCACAAAGCCGCTTAAAGGCGCTAGAACGGATGGCGGAGTTATTACCATCGCAAGTAGATAATCCATTTCAAATGGCCTTTAGAGAGCCCGAAGCGCTGCCTAACCCATTAGTAGTGATGGAAAATGTCTCTATTGGTTATGAAGATAATACGATTCTTAAACAGGTTGAGTTAAACCTTGTTCCTGGCGCGCGTATTGGTTTATTGGGTAGAAATGGTGCTGGTAAATCGACACTGATCAAACTGTTGTCTGGGCAGTTACAAGCTAAAACGGGCAAGTATCAACCTAACCCAGGATTGAATATTGGTTATTTTGCTCAGCATCAAGTTGAGTTTTTAACCCTTGATGATTCGCCAATGCAACACTTGATCAGACTGGCGCCAGCAGGCGCGCGCGAACAAGAATTACGTAACTTCTTAGGTGGATTTGGCTTTAATGGTGATATGGCCTTATCGCCAGTGCGACCATTTTCGGGCGGCGAAAAAGCGCGTCTGGTTTTAGCATTAGTTGTTTGGCAACGTCCAAACCTATTATTACTCGATGAGCCCACCAACCATTTAGATTTAGAGATGCGCCACGCGCTCACCATGGCATTGCAATCATTTGAAGGCGCCATGGTAATTGTGTCACATGACCGTCACCTATTACGATTGAGTTGTAGTGACTATTATCTAGTTGATCAAGGTGTAGTAACACCTTTTGATGGCGACTTAGATGATTATCATCAATGGTTACTTGATGCCGCTAAATTAGCCCAAGCCAACAACAAATCAGAAACGCCCACCAGCGGTGATGCAGTTGATAAAAAGCAGCAAAAGAGAATGGAAGCTGAGCTGCGCCAAAAAGTATCACCACTGAAAAAACAACAAGTAAAGTTAGAAACCCAGCAACAGAAAATGAGTACCAGATTAGCTGAATTAGAAATTGAATTAGCCGATGGCAGCTTATACGAAGCCGAGAACAAAGCTAAAATGACTAACGTTCTCAACGAGCGAACCACACTGACTCAAGCCATGGATGAAAGTGAAATGCATTGGTTAGATATTCAAGAACAAATTGAGCTTATCGAGCAAGACTTCCAATAAGCGGTTAGTCTTGATTATTTTATTGGCATTTGTGCTGTTAATCCACACCACAAATGCCACAAGGAATACAGTATGTCGCAGCCTTTAAATCGCCAAAATTTTAGTCACACTATTTGGCATAATTGCGAGCAAAGTTATTCTATTAACCCTATATTTTACATAAATCTACAAGACAGTTATCACGTCAATATTAACATTTTATTATTGGCGCAATACCTCGATGAACAGTGTTATATGTTAACGCAGCAACATTGGGAAACATTGACTAAAGTCATAGAGCAATGGGAAGCAAGTGTACTTCAGCCTTACCGAGGTTTACGCCGGATCGCCAAAGCCCATTTAAACAGCGACGAATATCAGAAAATGCTCGAAGTAGAGTTAATTATGGAACGTAAATCTCAGTACATGTTATTGCATAAATTGAATTTACTGGATGGCAAAATCATCGATGCTGATGATGATTGTGATAACCCTGAACCGACAAACACACAACACTATCTTAGTTTATTTGGCTTAGATAAAAGCGTTATGGCTGAGTTAACCTCGTAGGTTCTTATTCACTGGTAATAGATGTAACTTAATTCCTTCTCCAGACTCCCAAGCTATACTATTAAGCGTCAAATAGATCATAGCGCATATTTGGGCCTAAAAATAACCGCCTCCAATGGCTTCAACGCTTGCACGCTTGTAAGCCAACGTCTTACTTTATATTGGCTTGATTTTGCTCTTTCACTCGCGAACTTGTTGGCATCAATTGGATGATCAGCTCTTTGCCAACTCAGAAAGGTTCCTCTATTTATTCAACCAGGCCACGCAGCAGCCGTTTAGCAAAATAGTTATGTTCTGGATACTTAAACACTGTCTAAACCGGCATAAATATCAAAAAAGAAATAGGCTGTAGTGGCAATACTCGCCACAATAACAAACTGTCTGACATGCTTTTGCGGGAGTTTGCGTGACACATTTGCCGCAACATAGCCACCGACGATAGTGCCACATAACACAATAGAGCCTTCATACCAGGCTATTACATCATTAAAAATGAACAGTACGATAGCGATGAGTGAGATTGTCGATGAGATTAATAGCTTTAACCCATTCATAGCATTGATGTTAGTGTGACCAGCTAATGCTAAGTAGCTCAGTGAAATGATGCCTAGCCCAGCGTTGAAGAAACCGCCATAGATCGATACTCCTAAGAGTATTATGGCTAATAAAACTCCGCCTATGGATGATGCATGCCGGTGATGGGATACCATTTTTTTTAACCAAAAATTAATTGCCCCACCAAAAATAAACAGTACGGTAGCAAATAGAAGTAACCAGGGAATGGCCTCTCGAAACACTGCTTCAGGTATTTTTAGTAATAACCATGCACCAGTAATCCCGCCCATTAAGCTGATTGTTACGATTAGGAGCAGTTCATCTTTATGAGCAGAAATCTCCTTTCGAAAGGCATAAGTACCACTCATATAACCAGCACATGATGCAAAAGTATTTGTTGCATTGGCTATAATGGGAGGTATACCAACAAACATAAGCGCAGGAAAGGTAATAAAGCTTCCTCCGCCTGCAATTGAATTAAGAACACCGCCAAAAACACCTGCTAAGAAGAGAAAAACCATTTCAAATAACATACTTAATAACAATCCCTTGAGCATTAAATTGGCTAGACGATAACACATTTTCATTGAGTCAAATAGGGACTAAGATAAGCCTTGAGAAGGCTCGACTCTTCATCGAAACGAACAAGCTTTGCAGCAAACACAAGTTAGGGTTCTTAACGTTAAAATGTATAAACTCGACTCAGAGCTTAAGGCCGTTGAAAAATAACATCAACGACCAATAAGCATTCAAGGGAAACGCCCCCCTTGAAAACGTTAGCACTTTCATTGTGGAATAAAATAAGCTGAAGCTGATTTTTAAGCGACGTTAAACCCTAGATTAATTTCCATCGTAATCTTGTCGAAGTGAATGTGGTTAGCTTGGAAATAACACGGTATTACCGACATCATTAAGCCAACCGAAAGGCAAACCCACTCAAAATTTTTAGCTAATAGCGTCGATAACAGTAAAAAACCATCAATTTAGCAAGGCAAAGGCTCTGAGCCTACTATCCTATCGACGAGTAATACGGATTTTTTTATTGGCATCTTTTAAGCACTCGATATGACATCGATTGATAAACTTTATCAAGTCGTGAATGTTCAAGCTGACTCTTATGCAACCACAAGCAATCAATGTAAAAAACACCTATCAGCGGTATAGGAGCCAGTTCAGTTAGCTCGTTTTAGTCAGCTTTTGGGCTAATGCTGTCGCATTTCGGGCGACAAGGCCATAAATAGACAATTGAGGATTAGCCCCCAAACTGGTTGGAAATACCGAACCATCCATCACAGATAAGTTTTCCAGGTAATGTGAATTACCAAATGTATCAACCATTGACAGCGTTTTATCTTCACCCATAGCACAGCCGCCCATAACATGAGCCGACGCAACTATGGTTTTTAGTAAGCCTAAATCGACATCATTGATAGCCTGCTTTGCTTCACTCCATGAGTTTAAAAATGACAAGCCATCGTGCATTGGTAATACTTTTTTAGCACCTGCAGCAAATTGTAACTCAGCCATCGACAAAAATGCTCGACGAGCACCATCCCAGAAACCTTGGCCTAAAGGATAATCTAATGCAAAGCCGTTATCAGTTAACCGAACCTGACCACCAGGACATTGCTGATTGAAACCATCACGTATAAGCGCAATGGTCACCTGCATTTGGTTAAAGTTAGCCATTAACTGGGCGTGACTAACGCCATAACCAATGGTTTTTGACGCGATTAATACCGGATGAACAGGGGCAACTTCAAGTTTATAACCTAGCTCTCCAGCAGCGCCATCATGCCAGACAAATTCATCGGAATAGATAGATTGTGGCGCTCCACTGTGGCCATTAATTTGCTCATCAAATATCCCGCCTGACAACAATGAAGGGTGTAAGAAGGTTTTGCCTAATTGTTTGTGCGGATCGGGGGTATTAGAACGCATTAAAATAGTCGGGGTATGAATCGCACCGGCACTTAAAATATAATGCCTGGCACTGAAAGTGATGTTCACCGACGTGGGCTTTAAGCCTTGCGTTAAAGCCTGCGCGGTTAAGCCAACAACTTTATCACCTTTATGCTCAAGCTTAATCACTCTGGCGCGTGAAATTAGCGTAGCGCCTTTATCAAGCGCTGCGGGTATGGTGGTAACCAACATTGATTGCTTAGCATTAACAGGACAACCCATACCGCAATAACCAGTATTCCAACAGCCTTTAACATTACGTTTGATGACGGTGTAATCCCAACCTAATTTTTCGCAACCTTCTCGTAATGCACCGTTATTACGGTTAGGTTCATATTGCCATTGTTCAATATTGAGGCGTTTTTCCATTAACTCAAACCACGGCAGTAACACTTGCGAAGATAACCCTTTGACCGACTTTTCTTGTTCCCAAAAAGCCAATGTTTGTTCCGGCGTTCTAATCGCTGTAGTCCAATTGACTGTGGTTGAACCACCTACTGCACGACCTTGGAATATACCTATGCCTTTATCTGCCGTTTTCATCGCAGCAGCCTGCTGGTATAGATTAGGATAAGCGTGGCGCTCTTCCATATCAAAGTCTGTCGATGATTTGAGCGCACCGCCTTCAATCATAATCACTTTTAAGCCAGCTTCTGTGAGTATTTCTGCTGCAGTACCGCCACCCGCACCGGTTCCCACAATAACCACATCCGCGTCAAAGTGACGATCGATCTCTAAGGTGCTCGCATCGATATGATGCCAACCCGCGCTTAAACCAGTAATAATAGGATCAATAATGGCCAAGGTAATACTCCCTATAAGTAGGATTAATGCGCGTTAGGCACCAAGAAAGTGGGTTTTACATAACGTAAATTTCCCCAATGCTCTGGACAGGCGTAATAGCTTGCCATAATCAATTCACGTAATCCGCCATAAGCGGTGGTTAACATGTCTAAATAGTTATGACGCCAAAACTCTAGCATGTCGATCAATTGCTGAGGTTCTCGCATTAACAGCGGCGTCATACTGCCACTGAGTAGCAACAATCCTAAACGACCTTCGAGTAAATTTAATAACTCCATCAACTCTTGCTGCTGTTCAACAGGCAGGTGGGTAATTGATTGTGAGATAGCATCCAGAGTGCGATTAATAGCAAGCTCTCTCTGACTAGGAACCTCAGGTAATGCGCCATCTAGGAATACCGGGATCAACACACCAAATAATACGCGGTGATGAATATCCTCCGAAGAAGTTGTGATGTTTGGCAAATATAAATTAACGCCTAATGCTAATGCAGCCGTTCCAGCAAAAGCACCAGTGAGAAAGGTACGCCGCTTCATTTACTTCCCCTTGAGTTTATTGTTGTCTATATTTTTTATGTGGTAGAGTGGCATGAGTAACATTTAAACATACGTTTAAATTTTCACAAACAATTACAGAAATATTCCGTCTATGAAAACCTTGTTCACTCCGCCCTGGTGGGCTGCTAGCCCCCATGTGCAAACGATTCTACCATTCCTATTTAAAGTGGCCAAACCAATAACATTTCGGCAAAGGCAAGAGCTACCTGACGGCGATTTTGTCGACTTAGATTGGTTAGGACAAGCCCAGAATGGCCAGCCTATCTTAGTCATTATTCATGGTCTTGAAGGTAACACAGAATCTCACTATGTACGCAGAATGCTGATTGAAGCCAAAAAAGCCAAGCTGGCAGCTGTTGTCCATCATCATCGCGGTTGTTCAGGTGAGCCTAATCGCTTAGCTCGCAGTTATCATAGCGGCGATGTTAACGACTTAGCCTATACCCTAGGGCAACTCAAACACTATTATCCGGACTCACCGCTTTATGCTGTAGGTTACAGCTTGGGCGGTAATGTATTGGCAAAATATCAAGGTAGCACTCAGCAACATAGCTTACTCGAACGTGCTGTAGTGGTATCAGCACCGTTAACGTTAGGAGCTTGTGCCAAACGCTTGGAGAGTGGCTTTTCAACTCTCTATCAACGTTTTTTGATTAAACGTTTGCAGCAAAAAATGCTCGATAAAATTAATACTACAGATTTAACCGAACAAATGCCGATCACAAAAGAGCAGCTCAAAATGCTCAACACCTTTTATTTATTTGACGATAAAGTGACAGCACCATTACACGGTTTTACTGACGTTAATGACTACTATCAGCAAGCTAGCGGCCTAGGTTATTTACAGTATATAACTAAGCCCACACTGGTTATTCACGCTCAAGACGACCCTTTTATGACCGCTGAAGTGATCCCGACCCAAGATCAATTATCGCCAATGGTTGAATACGAGTTACATGAGTTTGGTGGTCATGTGGGATTTATTGCTGGCGGCTGGCCTTGGAAGCCACATTTTTATCTTGAGCAACGTGTCATCGCGTTTATTTTCTCTGAAGAAAATACGCTAACCGAGCCAGACGGATCATCTTCTCCACTAAGTCATTAATAGGAATACACCATGCTTGTGCCTTATGAAGCGTTACTCTCATTACCTCAAGAAGTACTTCAACGTATGATAAAAGAGTATCTATTATCACAACTTGAAGATGGCAGTTTTAGTGATGCCAACGAGCAACAATTAACCAGAGCAATAGAACAATGTAAGCTTGCGCTCAAAAAAGGCGAGTTAGTGGTTGAATTCAGTGAAGATGATGAGTCTATTGCCATTCGGCAACGGGAACACATTTCACGTCCGTCTTTCGACTAGATACAATACAAAAACACTGATTTTGCGACAAAATGATCACATTGTTACCCTTGAAGAATTGACCCACGGGTAAAGATTACCGTATAACTAGTGACTGGTTTTTTCGCGTCCACACATTACCTAGGCAAATAACATGTCAGCAAAACATCCTATTATTGCTGTAACCGGCTCTTCCGGTGCTGGCACAACCACAACTACAACTGCCTTCATTCATATTTTTAGACAGCTGGGTATTAATGCCGCATTTGTTGAAGGTGATAGTTTCCACAATTTCACTCGCGCTGAAATGGAAGTGTTAATTAGAAAATCACAGGCTGAAAATCGTAATCTGAGTTATTTTGGGCCCGAAGCAAATAATTTCAAAAAACTCGAAGAGTGTTTTACCAGCTACGGCAACACAGGTAATGGTCAAACTCGCAGTTACTTGCATACGTTTGACGAAGCCGTGCCATTTAATCAAATGCCGGGCACATTTACTCAATGGCGTGATTTACCTGCCAATACCGATATGCTCTATTACGAAGGTCTTCACGGTGGTGTAGTAACTGAAGATGCTGATGTGGCTAAACATGTCGATCTGCTGATTGGCATGGTACCGATTGTTAATTTAGAGTGGATCCAGAAGATCATTCGCGATACAAACGATAGAGGCCATAGCCGTGAAAAAGTCATGGGATCGATTGTGCGCAGTATGGATGATTATATTAAGCACATGACGCCACAATTTTCACGGACTCATATTAATTTTCAACGCGTGCCGACCGTGGACACCTCAAACCCCTTTAGCGCAAAAGACATACCCAGCCTAGATGAAAGCTTTTTAGTCATCCGCTTTCGCGGTATTAATAATGTTGATTTTCCTTATTATCTCAACATGATCCAAGGCTCATTTATGTCACGCGTCAACACACTGGTTGTTCCCGGTGGAAAAATGTCATTGGCAATGGAATTAATTTTGACGCCATTAGTGAAAGACTTAATGGATAAACGCTTAGAGCTGCAAAATCTTAATGATATCAAACTCGATTAAGTTTGATTTAAGTCAGAACCACTAAGATAGGCCCATCGTGATTTCAAGCGAAAGAACGGCAGTTGATGTGCTTGAAGAGCTAATTCCCCCTTTTTGATCTGTTAGTGCATTAAGCACATCAACGAAACCCAATAAAGCCGATAATCAAGCGCGAGATAAGCCCTTACCTATCCCGCGACAACAAGATAACCACTGGGTTTGGCTGGTGCGTTACATCAGTGGGATAACTTCTCGATAAGCCTGCTTATTTTTATACTGCTCCAAACGTAAAATAAACTCATCGCTGCGCACAATCTCAGGGTTATCTTTTAGTGCATCAATCGCTTTTTTCTGCGTATCTATCGCTGCAGTAAAATCGCCCAGTTCTGCATAGCCGGCCGCAAGGTTATCTAATACTGTGGGATCGTTTTTATTATTCTCAAGTAACTTTAGCGACATTGATACCGCACGTGAACCATCTCGATATTCTGCTTCTGGACACGTGGCTAATATCCACGCAACATTCCCCATTGAAACCGCATCACCTGCTGCCAAAAACTGCTCCATGGCTTTGCCACAATTTCGTGCCACGCCATCACCACCAGCAGAATAAATAAACCCTAAACGAAAATGAGCCCACTTATCACCTTGCTCAATCATTTTTAGGTACCATTTTTCTGCAAGCGCTAAATCACGCGGAAATAATTTATGCCCCTCAAAAGCTAAATCAGCTAAGGTTTGCTGCGCCTTGATGTGTTGCTGCTGTGCCGCAAGGTTAATCCAGTACAAACCTTGCTCTGTGTCTTGAATAACAAATCGCCCCGAGAGATACATTAAACCCAATAAAAATTGCGCATCTGCATTGCCCTGCTTAGCTTTAATTTGAATATTGACTAATTTAGTAGCGGCCTGAGACTGAATAGAAGGCGGGATAACAAATGCGTTCACGGGCAAACTTAGCCCACTCAATAACATAACACTGACAATAACCCCGATTTGACTCAGTTTTTTCACGCATACCTCGACAACTATTTATGATGCTGATTAGATAACACTAGCTAACTCATGGATCCAATACAATAGACACATGTATTTTGCAATAATTCAATAGTCGTGATGATTAAGACAAATTGGCCAAAAAAGTCGACCGCCATCACAAACAAAATAAATTTAATCTAAAATTTAACAAGTTAATATACACTACACACACTTCTAAATACGATCTCTATCAAAGTTTTCGCCGCACCAATAGCGTAGAATGCTTAATTAGACATTACTTACTTTCATTTTTAATCAATCGAGGAATATCGTATGGCTCTGATTGGTAAGCCAAAACCTGACCCAACATTAGAATGGTTTCTTTCACATTGTCACATTCATAAGTATCCAGCAAAGAGCACCTTAATCCATGCTGGTGAAGAATCTGATACTTTATATTACATAGTCAAAGGTTCTGTCGCAGTATTGATCAAAGATGAAGAAGGTAAAGAAATGATCCTGTCTTATCTTAATCAAGGCGACTTTATCGGTGAACTTGGATTGTTTGAAGAGCAATCTGAACGTACAGCATGGGTTCGTGCTAAGCAAGCATGTGAAATTGCGGAAATTTCTTATAAGAAATTTAAGCAACTTATCCAGGTTAATCCTGAAATCCTCATGAAACTTTCGGCGCAAATGGCCTATCGTTTACAAAGTACTAGCCAAAAAGTGGGCGACTTAGCATTCCTTGACGTCGCCGGCCGTATTGCACAAACACTATTACATCTTGCTAAGCAGCCTGATGCAATGACACATCCTGATGGCATGCAAATTAAAATTACCCGTCAAGAGATTGGTCAAATTGTAGGTTGTTCACGTGAAACGGTAGGCCGTATTTTAAAAATGCTTGAAGAACAAAGTTTGATTCAAGCACACGGTAAAACTATCGTCGTTTACGGCACACGCTAAACAACTAAGGTTTTATAGGGCTAAAACGCAATGTTTAAGCCTTAATCATATAAGCTTCAGCTTGATTTAAGCCAATATACTTAAAGTGGTGTTCATACTCTGAACGCCACTTTTTTTATTTTGGAGCGACCATGAATAGCTTGTTCTCCATAGCAATAAGCAGCTTAATGGCCATCACGATTAACCAGCAAGATATTCCCACAAAAGAACTCGCTCTGGATCATGATAACGTCCAAAAATTAGTATCTTCTGGTAATATAAGGTCATTAGATGATTACTTAGCTTGGATATCACAGTATTGTGATGGCCACTTAATCGATGCGCAACTATACCAATATCAGGATAAGTGGCGCTATGACCTGCAATTTAGGCTAAAACAAGGGCATGTTGTTAATCTGCAATTAGATGCAGCCAATGGCATGCAAGATCCATTGACTCAATTACCGAGCGAATGTACTAAACATGAAACTGTTACTCGTTGAAGATAACCCATTACTGGTTGCTGAACTTGAAAAACAACTCAAGCAAGCAGGTTATATTACGGACGTCACAGATAAGGCCATTGAAGCCGATTATTTGATGAAAGAAACAGATTATGACTGTGTCATTCTCGATATTGGCTTACCCGATGGCAATGGCTTGTCATTGGTGACTCAATGGCGTGAACGTGGCATCAGTACCCCAGTCATTATGCTAACGGCCCGCAGTCAGTGGCACGAAAAAGTGGAAGGTTTTAATGCTGGAGCTGATGATTACTTAGGTAAACCTTTTCACACTCAAGAGCTACTCGCAAGAATTCAGGCACTTATCCATCGAGCTCATGGACGGGTGAATTCATCATCAAAACAACTCTGCTACGCTGGGGTTAATCTCGACGAAAATGAGCAGAAAGTGACGGTGGGCGGACAAGAGTATGAGCTAACATCAATGGAATTTAGGTTACTGAAAATCTTCTTAATGTCGCCAAGAAAACTACTATCTAAACAGCAGCTTACAGACAAGCTTTACCAGTTTGATGATGAGAAAGAAAGTAACGTCGTTGAAGTATACGTGACTCATTTACGTAAAAAACTGGGTAAAACGGCTATCGAAACCCGTCGCGGTCAAGGTTATATCTTTCATGGCATCATTGAATGATGTCAATTCGCTTTAAATTAAGCTTATGGCTGAGTGGATTGATCATCATTGCCACTCTCATCGGCTTATTTTTGTTTGAATCTATGCTGCGAGATGCGTTTCATGACTCCATCATTAACCGTTTAGAAGAAGATTTAGAACATATTATCATTGCCACTCGGCTCGATGATGGCGAACTGGTTATCGACCAAAGCCAATTATCCAGTTTTTATCGCCCAGCTTATTCAGGCCGCTATTTCCAATTAAATTTACCTGACCGTACTATTCGTTCTCGATCCTTATGGGATGCAGAGCTGCAGATCGAACCCTTACAAGCGCAGCAAAAACGCGTATGGCAAGCTAAGGGGCCAAAAAATAATGATATGCAGCTGCTCTCTATTGGTATTGGCGCGCCTAACAGTCCCAACACGGCAACACTGACAGTAGCCCAAGATCTTAGTATTGGTCGCCGCGTTTTCAGTGAAGTCTTTGGCGCTAAACTGGCAATCAATATTGGCATGTTATTGGCGATGATCGCCGGTATCTTCATTATTTTACGCCAATCGTTTAAACCAGTGAATCAAATCCAAGGCGCACTGGCTAAATTGCGCGAAGGTGAGATAGCTTCGTTAACCATGTCGCAAATACCGGCGGAGATCCGTCCGCTAGCAGAAACCTATAATGAGCTATTAGACTACACCGCCAAACAAATTGAACGCAGTCGAAATAACCTAGGCAATTTAAGCCATGGCTTAAAAACACCATTAGCAGTGATGCAGCAACAAGTTGAAGCCCTCGGGCTCACCCACCCTGACGCCGCAATAGCAATGCAGCAGCAATTAGATTTAGTGCATAAAATGATTGAGCGTAAACTGGCTGCGGCGCGAATAACGGGTGACATGCTACCCGCTGCACAACTGGCTGTTCCAAAAGATTTCGATAGCTTAATTCAAACCTTACATAAGGTGCATCATCAGCGCGTCATTGAATGCCGAGTGATTAACGCACAACATATTAGTCGCATCCCCATTCATCGTGAAGATGGCATGGAGTTGTTTGGCAACCTGCTCGATAACGCCTTTAAATGGGCAAATTCACAGGTGAACATCAGCATAGTTGATTTGCCATCAGGAGAGATATTAATCCAAATAGAAGACGATGGCTGTGGTGTCATGCAAGAGCAAATTGCATTGTTAACCGCTCGTGGAACCCGCCTCGATGAAGCAACTACGGGTCACGGACTGGGCTTGTCGATTGTGAAAGAGATCTGTGAGCAATATGGGTTTATATTAAAATTTAATCGTAGTGAGACATTACAAGGGCTTAATGTCAGCATTTTGATCAATCCATAAGCTTCCATGCTGTCCTTTTACTGAACCAAGCCTTTGCGACGGCCAACAAAAAGACCTAATTGATAACTCAATTAGGTCTTTTTTAGTTGTACACAACATTACATCATTGAATTGGTACTTTCAAAAATCTTGTCTGCAGATGCTGCAACAAAACCAGTATAAAGCTGACCATTATCCATTGGGTAACGACGGGCGAATTCATAGAAACAACTTGGAATTTCTACATCGCCATCAGTGAAGTTAACCACGACTTTATCGGCCATGGTAGAAGACTGTTCTAGCAGTACTTCTGGCGAACCTTTAATCTCACCACCTGAACTATTTAATACAAAACCGGCCTGTTTTAAGGCTTGGTTTACATCTTCAATACGCTCAAACTCTGGCAGGTCATTAATTGATACTGTGAAGTGATTAGCGCGGTAACCTAACGCAGCGACCCAAGCGGCATATTCACTTTCAGCAAGTAAGGCTTGGTAAGTGGCTTTGTCTAGATCCCAATGACGACCTGAATAAATGAAATTATCGGCAGTCGTTGCTGTAACATCCACTTGGTCGATTAAACCGTGGATAGTTTTTTGCAGTTCAGGGCTAAACTCCTCGACTAACAGCTCAGAGATAAACACCTTTGGCTGTGTTGGATCAGGATGTTCAAAATGCTTGGCTATCAGTTTTTTCTGTACAAACTGATAATCGCCACAGTCGACATAACCGATAGAGGTGAAATGCTCAGCCAATACGCTTAAATTCACTTTGGCGATATTAAACGTACGCAACGCGATATGGTCATTGATGATAGGAGCACCATGACCTAATAGTTGATGAATTTTCGCCGCTGAAGGCGTCATCTTAATGTAGTCTTGCCATAGGGCAGCAAATAAAGCATTAACGTCAGTATGCATGGTTAAATCCTTCTAAAATAAGGCTGGCGAACACGTCACCAGCACGGATCATGCGATGAATTTATCAGTTAAATTGATAAACCAGGGCTTAAAGTTGCAGGTAAGCTTACTGAATCAGCTTCCATTGAAGCGACAGGGTAAGCGCAATAATCAGCAGCATAAAATGCACTTGCACGATGGTTACCCGATGCGCCAACGCCACCAAATGGTGCCGCACCTGATGCACCTGTGATTTGCTTATTCCAATTAACAATACCAGCACGAATGCGCGCGAGGAAGTAATCGTAATCTTCACGGCTGTCAGCGAGTAAACCGGCAGATAAACCATAACGAGTCGCATTCGCTAAATGGATAGCTTGGTCAAAATCACGGTAACGAACTAACTGTAATAATGGACCAAAATATTCTTCATCTGGTAACGCTGCCACTTGAGTAACGTCAATTAAACCTGGAGTCACTAAACCCGTTCCAGCTTCAACTTGCACTAACTCAACTAACGGAACGCCACCTAATGACTTGAGTGTTGCTTGTGCAGCAACCATACCAAGCGCTGCAGTTTCAGAAATCATTGAGCCCATAAAAGGTTGTGGTTGAGCGTTCCAAGCACCGACTTTGATTTGCTTAACAGCCTTGACTAGCTCGGCAATTAACGCATCGCCTTGCTCGCCCTCTTCAATGTATAAACGACGGGCACAAGTACAACGCTGACCAGAGGAAATATATGCAGACTGAATAATGTCATGGACAGCCGCTTTAGTATCAGTAACGCCTTTAACGATAAGCGGGTTATTACCACCCATTTCAAGGGCTAAAATTTTACCCGGAAGGCCGGCATATTGTTCATGTAAAATATGCCCAGTGCGAGAACTACCGGTAAAGAATAGTCCATCAATTTGCGGGTGTGATGCTAACGCTTTACCTGTGTCAACTTCGCCTTGCACTAGGTTAATCACACCTTGTGGCAAGCCGGCTTTGTCCCAGCACTTTAGCATTAACTCTGCCACTTTAGGCGTTAGTTCTGAAGGCTTAAACACCACTGTGTTACCGGCTAATAATGCAGGCACTATATGACCGTTAGGTAAATGTCCCGGAAAGTTATATGGACCAAATACAGCCACAACACCATGAGGCTTGTGACGTAATACCGCACGACCTGCTGGCAGATCATTGGTTTCAGTACCAGTACGTTTGTCGTGAGCTTTTGCTGACAAAGCGATTTTGCCAATCATGGCACCAACTTCAGTGGCGGTTTCCCATTGTGGCTTACCGGTTTCTTGAGCGATGGTTTCAGCTATCTCGGCTTTATTATTTTCTAGTTGTGCGCGATAAGCTTCAACAATGGCTAAACGGGCGTCATAACCCAGCATAAACCAATCAAATTGCGCCGCACGAGCGGCATCTACAGCTGCGTTCACTTGAGTAGCGGTTGCAGTGTTACCTTGCCAAATGACGTCACCGTTGGCTGGGTTTTTTGAGTTAATTTCATGACCTTCGCCAGCTAACCACTGACCTTGAATATATTGTGTCATTTCTTGCTCCTACATTGCTAAAACACGAATTTGCTCGCCTTCGCTGACCATAAGACCGGCAGCAATTTCAGTACTAAGCACCACATTATCGTGTTCATCAGAGACCAACAGTTTTGCCGCCGATGCGCGATAATCAGCTAGCAAGGTGTTGGAAATAATAAAATGGTGATCGGCATGTGGCATTTTACCAATGCTCACAGTAAGTAAACGGCTCTTTTTTACCGAGCGAATATCTCCGATTGAACATTCAACCGTTGGACCACCATCAAAAATATCGACATAATTTCGGAATTTAAATCCTTCCGCTTGCAGTAACCGCAGTGCTGGCTTAGTGTTTTTATGCACTTCACCAATCACTTTTTGGGCTTTTTTAGGCAGCATACAAACGTAAACAGGGTTACGTGGCATCATTTCAGCCATAAACGCTTTTTTACCTAAGCCTGATAAATAATCAGCCTCAACAAAGTCGATACCTAAAAAATGATGCTGCAGCCATTCGTAAAATGGTGATTCACCATGATCGTCACTGACCCCTCGCATTTCTGCGATAACAGTTTCACCAAAACGATGTTGATGCTGCGCTAAAAATAAAAAACGCGAACGCGACAACATGCGCCCGTTATTACCTTTGCGATAACCGTCTTTTAAAAACAAGGTGCACAGCTCAGCCGCTCCCGTATAGTCATGGCATAGAGTCAGGGTTTCAACTTCATTACGAACTGAGATTTGTTGAGAGTGATACACCTCAGTACCTAAACGGTAATGATAAAAAGCATCTTCCATGCCGACAGCAGCTTCAATACCACAAGTGCCGACAACTTCACCGGTTTTCATGTCTTCAAGCACCATTAAATAACCTTCGTCAAAAGGTTTATCAACATGCTTGGTAAAAGATGCTTCTGCCCTAGCAATCTTTGAACGCAGTAACTCTTCGTTAACTGGTAAAGATGTAAAACCGTGGCCTGACTCGACTGCAATACCATAAAGTGCATCGTAATCACTTGCACGGATAGGACGTATGATTAACATCTTAATCTCCTCATTGCGCCACAAATAAACTGCGCTGAAATACTTTTCGGCGCAATTTCACTTTGTTGGCGTACCCAAACAAAAAAGTGCAAGCTAGGCTCACACTTTTTGTTCATTAACCTGCAACCACTTTTGCTACCGCGCGATCAAAACGCAATAGACCTTCAGCGATATCAGCTTCAGGGATAACCAATGAAGGAGCAAAACGCACTACGTTTGCACCCGCCATCAAACTCATTAGACCTTCAGCAACAGATGCCACTAAAAAGTCACGACTACGGCCTTCATATTGCTCGTTTAATACAGCACCAAGTAATAATCCCTTGCCACGGATTTCACTGAATACGTTGTATTTAGCATTAATTGCCGCTAAACCATCACGGAATAACTGTTCACGATGTTTAACGCCATCAAGTACTTCTTTGGTATTAACCACGTCCATTACCGCATTACCAACTGCACAAGCAAGTGGGTTACCGCCATAAGTAGAACCATGAGTACCAATTTTTAAGTGAGCAGCAATTTTTGCAGTGGTTAGCATTGCAGCAATCGGGAAGCCACCGCCTAACGCTTTAGCGCTAGTTAAAATATCAGGCACTATGTCAGTACCCATGTAAGCAAATAACTCACCAGTACGGCCTACGCCTGTTTGTACTTCATCAAAAATAACCAATGCGTCATGCTTATCGGCTAAGCGACGTACTGCTTTTAAGAACTCAGGGTCACCATTGATAATACCGCCTTCACCTTGAAGAGGTTCAAGCATGATGGCACAGGTTTTGTCTGAAATAACCGCTTCAAGTGCAGCGATATCATTAAAAGGTACATGGGTAATACTTTGAGGCTTAGGGCCGAAACCATCTGAATATGCTGCTTGACCACCAACCGTAACAGTAAAGAATGTCCGGCCGTGGAATGCTTTATCAAAGGCGATGATTTGATCTTTGTCTGCACCATGGTTGTCTAGAGCATAACGGCGCGCTAATTTAAGTGCTGCTTCGTTCGCTTCTGCACCTGAGTTGGCAAAATAAATACGCTCAGCAAATGTGGCATTGACTAACTTTGTGGCTAATTCAAGTGCAGGCTCGTTAGTCATCACGTTAGATAAGTGCCATATTTTTTCACTCTGCTCTTTTAATGCAGACACTAATGCTGGGTGACAATGACCTAAACAATTTACTGCAATACCACCAGCGAAATCGATGAATTCCTTACCTTCTTGATCCCACACTCGGCTACCGGCTCCACGAACAGGTATAACGGCCGCAGGCGCATAATTAGGCACCATAACTTCATCGAATTGGGCACGGGTTAGGTTCATTTCTACACTCATTGCATTTTATCCTTCAGGTTGTAAACGGTTTTAAAGCCGCTGTTTCCGCTGTTTGCTTTATATTCTGTAAGTGCATTAGCGGAAGTTTGTATTATTTATGCGACATTATTAGCGAAAATGTGATCAAAATACCAGTTCAGTACAATTAACTTCTGCAGGCCAGATCAGCATTATGCATAAAGAATTAAAAATATGAATAAACAAAGCGTTTATTGGAGGTTATGAAGCATAACTAGTCATAAAAAAAGTTATTTGGCTCCATTTTGTGTAGCTATTCATCAAAAGTGAATAATTACACAGATTTAACATTTGCTCGAAACACAAAAAACAGCGTTAAAGTAAATTGAGTTTACGGAAATTTTTCCCTTTAAGACGAATTAATTCTTGAGCTGAAAATTGATAGTAATCGAACATAATTCTTTTTTCTTGTGGGTCGATTTGTTGCTGCTCTTCTAGCAAAAGCACTTTGGCGTAACAACTCGCTTTAGCCACAATTGCAGCGTCGACGGATAACTCGGTAAAGTGGTAATCGTGATCGAGTTCTTTTAGCACTTGAGTCATCGCTGAGTCATCAAATTGCAGTAAACTGAGTAGTTGCCAATTTAAGCTATGACTATGCTGCAACACTTGTTCTAAAACGGCCTCAGCAGGAAAATCTGTTGCCATAATAGCATCATAAACTTGTTTCTCTCGACTAAGGCTGGCTTCTCGTAGCCATGTCCCCCAAGTTTTATCAAATATATGCCCGCTTTGACTGAGAATGATCGAAGTAGCAAATTGATACATTAAGGCACAACAATAAGCCAAGCTGGGCTCTTTATTATGTAACTCAGCTAAGGTTTGCGCGGCAATGGCGCTCACCATGCTATATCGCCAAAGCTTGCGGGTTATCCACAATAAATTGGCATTACCTGTAGGTAGCCAATGGCGTAAACAAAAATAAGGGATCAATAAACGTAAATTTTCAATACCAATGTAATTGAGTACCAGCTTGATATCGGTCACTTGGACATCGGAGTTTTTGGGGCGGCGGTGGCCAGATGCAGGGCTGTTAATTAAATTAATTAAATCACGCGATAACCAACTAATACTTTCAATAATTGGTCGTAGTCGATTGATATTAAGATCTGGATCTAATAATAAATCAAGCAATAAAATTTGGCCTTCACCAATTGCTGATGCTTCTAATATCATTTGTGGATTAGCTAACTGATGCTCTATTGCATTATTAACCGTATGGGTTAGCAGTGCAGACACCTCAAGATATACTTGTTTCTCTTTTGCTTGCTTATCAATGCGCAGCTTTAATGCTTGACGCTCAATATCAAGCTTATTGGCGTTTTCTTCTAAGTCTTCGCTGATCTCATCTGGCATAGCATTAACTTTATGCTTGCCCACAATAAGCTGCTTATAGAGTCGGCGCTCAATTTCGATGACTTTTCCGGGCCTAACCCCACCTGCTATTGATATTGCCACTCACATTGCCTTTTATTGTGTTAGTCGCTTAATAATAAAAATTAAGGCTTCTCAAAGGAAGCCTTAATAAATATTTATTTGTCTTTTTGAACTTAGCGCTGACTATTTCAGCTCTTGTTCAAACAACTTATAAATACGACGATACTGATCTAACCAACTAGAAGGTTGCTTAAATCCATGTGGCTCAACAGGATAGATTGCTGTTTCAAACATCGGTTTTTCTAATTCAATTAGACGTTGCACCATGCGCACACTGTCTTGGAAAAATACGTTATCATCTAAGACACCACTCATGATCAGTAATGGTTTTTGTAAACCTTGAGCATGTTCTATCGGCGAACTACGCTCATAAGCGATAGGGTCAACGTCAGGCGTATTTAAAATATTAGAGGTATATGGCGCATTATAATGAGCCCAATCGGCTACAGGACGTAATGCGGCCCCTGCTTGGAATAAATCAGGTTCATTAAATAACGCCATAAAAGTAAGGAAGCCGCCGTATGAACCACCATAGGTACCTACACGTTGAGGATCCACATTAGCATTGCTTGCCATCCAAGCCACACCATCTTTTAGATCTTCCACTTCTGGATGGCCCATATTACGATAAACCGACGTACGCCAATCACGTCCATAACCTTTTGAACCGCGATAATCCATATCCATTACCACGTAACCTTGTTGGGTTAACAAGTTATTGAACATAAATTCACGGAAGTAACCCGAGAATCCATAATGAGCATTCTGTAAATAACCCGCGCCATGATTAAACATCACTGCCGGATATTTATCAGCCTGTTTAGGATCATAACCTTGCGGCAAATAAACCCGCGCATAAATGGGCTCTGCACCATGGGTTGAAGGTAACGCAACAACTTGCGGTACTTGCCATGGATATTGTTTAAATGCAGTGCTGGTATAGTCGGTTAATTGGCTAATCTCGCCACCAATAGGCTGAATATAGAGTTCATCGGGGTGAATAGCAGATGAAGCTGTTAATAACAGTGATTGGCCATCAGGGCTTAAGCTGTAATCCAATGTCCCTAACCACTGAGTCAGTTGTTCTGATTTTCCGCTGGCAATTTCTACACGGTAAACATTATAACTGCCCGGATGGTCCTTATTTGCACGGTAATAAAAGTATTTTGCATCTGGAGATAAGGTCACATTATCAACCACAAATTTACCCTTAGTTAATGCCGATACTTTACCTGCTGCTGTTTTGGTATATAACTGAGAGAATCCAGACTCTTCAGATAAGTAGTACATGGTATCTGTACCGGTTATCCAACCGAATTGATTAAAATTATAGTTAACCCAAGCATCATCATGTAACCGATGCTCAGTGGAGAGTTTGCCTTTTTGAAGATCGACGCTCGCGATCCAGCGATCTTTATTATCAACCGCTTCAAGCATCACTAATAATTTATCGCCAGAATCATTCCACTGAATAGCGCTTTGACTCCACTCCCAATCTTGCATTAACTGCATTAAACGCGGCGCTTTGTGGCCTTCGTAGGTTTTACCTTGGGCTTTTGCATTTTCAGCTTTAACGCTAGCAAGTACATCCTCATCAAAACCGGCTAGGCCTTCAATGGTAATATCTTTTTTACTGTGTTCAGTAAGGTCGAGTAATACTAAACGCTGACCAGGGAAAACATCTTCTGCCACACGAGCACGAGCAGGCACGGGATCAACATAACCTTCTTGCCCTAAATAATTGGGCATAATGTCGTGTTCTGCACGCCAACTATAATTTTTATCCGTTAACGCCAATAGAACGTAACGTCCATCTGGCGATAAACTCATTTCTGACACAACTTCCGCATCACCTAAATACCAAGGTTTTGCTGAAAAAGTCGGATCAGCTTTAGCCAATGATTCGCTATATTCATCACGCGTCAAACTGTTATCGTGTTGCATGGCAACATATTGGATTAATCTTTGCTGCTGTTTGGCCATAAAAGTACTGGGGGCTGGCGTTTCTTTAGGCTCATTTTCCATTAGGATTGCAGCCATTTGCTCCACAAGTCCACTAGATTGGTGTAAACGAAAAATATTATTACCTTGCCAAAATGCAAGATCACCGCCGCTCAAAAAACGAACGCCGCTAATCGGATCATTTTGGCGAGTCATTTGAGTAATATCGCCATTTGATAAATCTTTTACAAATACGTTACCTTGATAAATGTAAGCTTTTTGAGTTTTAGCTTGATTCAACACACCATTACGCTGATCCGCAAGGTGTAACTGATCCAATGCCAGTTTATTCGCTTCAGACTGGCCGATGGCTTGTTGATAAAAATCACGAATAGGCGACTGGTGTGCTTGGCGACTAAAATACACCGATTGGCTGTCATCACTCCAATAGGCTCCTTGGGCAAATATTCCCATCCAATCCGGATTAGCCATGATTTGATTAAGCGTTAATAACTGATCGGCTTTTGGAGGTTGGGCTAATGGCACCATCAATGATGTAGCGGTAGGCTTTGCGATAACCATCGTATCGTCATTTTTTGCTGTCGCAGCACAGCCACTGATCATCGCCAAAGAAATTGCGCTCACCGCAAAGTTTCGCATAAAGCTTGTCATGGTTATCCCTTTTATTATTTTTTAAGCGCTCTTTATAGCATAAATATACGCGAGAATTTAGCCAGATTGGTTGCAGAAGTTGTAACAGAATAAGTGATAATGAACTTAAATAGGTAGCCTTGATTACACTTTATAACTGTAAAAAGTTATTCAGCAATTCATGTCCTTGCTGGGTCAAAATAGACTCAGGATGAAACTGCACACTGTATATACGTAAATCAGCATAGCTCATCGCCATAATTTCACGCCCATGAACAGGGTCATCAAACCATGCGTCCAGCGTAAAATTCTTGGGAACATCATTGATCAACAATGAATGATAACGCGTCACTTGCAAAGGTAATGCTAACTGAGAAAATAATCCCTGTTGATTGTGCTCAATTAAGCTGGTTTTACCGTGCATAACACGCTTTGCACGTACAACATCAACACCAAACACTTGGGCGATGGCTTGGTGGCCGAGACAGACACCTAAAATTGGCAATCTCCCAGCAAAATATTCAATGGCGGCAAGCGAGATCCCTGCTTCGTTTGGAGTACATGGACCAGGAGAAATGATTAAATGAGTGGGCGCTAATGCTTCAATTTGTTCAATGGTGATTTCATCATTACGCTTGACGAGGATCTCTTGTCCAAGCGTTTGGAAATATTGCACTAAGTTGAACGTAAAAGAATCATAATTATCAATCATCAACAACATTTGGGGTTCCATTTGAGCGATAAAAAATGGTGATACTGCAATTTTAGCTTAAAAAAAACCAGCCTTGCGACTGGTTTTATGTCATGGTAACGGATCGTTACTTCACCACAGTTAAATGGTTTTTACGCTTAGCTTTGTCACCAGTAGTAGATTTAGGCGATGGCGGTAATGTCGAAGTATCATCAACAGATTTCATTGATGGTGGCACAGATGACAACTCATCCTGCTCACCTTCGATCATATAAGCATCTTCCATATCAAATACAGTGCCGGCACCGTTTTCACGAGCATAAATGGCCACAATTGAGGCCATTGGTAAATACACATTTTGTGGAACACCACCAAAACGGGCATTAAACTCGACGGAATCATTCGACATGTGAAGATTTGCCACAGCTCCAGTTGCAATATTCAAGACAATTTGACCGTCTTTAACAAATTGCTGTGGAACTTGTGTACCGTTAACAAATGCATCCACGACTACGTGTGGCGTCAAATGGTTATCCATCAACCACTCATAGTAAGCACGCAACAAATATGGACGATTAGCTGTTATTGGTTTCATCACATGCCCATGCGCATTTCGCGCTCAGCCTCAGTTAACGATGCTTTAAATGATTCACGTTCAAAAATACGTGTCATATAAGCACTGATATCTTTCGATGTACGCGGGTCTAAGTGAATACCTAATACCGGTAAGCGCCATAATAATGGGCCTAGGTAGCAATCAGATAAACCAAACTCTTCGCTCATGAAGTATGGCATTTCAGCAAATACTGGCGCTAAAGCGATTAGACTTTCCATTAACTCTTTACGCGCAGCATCAGCTTTTTCACCTTTACGGATACGCTCAACAAGCGCATACCAATCGGTGTCGATTCTGTGCATCATTAAACGGCTTTGGCCGCGAGATACTGGGTATACAGGCATTAGTGGAGGATGAGGAAAACGTTCATCCAAATATTCCATAATAATGCGAGATTCGTACAACACGAGTTCACGATCAACTAAAGTTGGTACCGAGTTGTATGGATTTACTTCAAGTAAATCTTCAGGCATCTCACTTGGGTCTACCTGTAAAACATCAACGGTAACCCCTTTTTCAGCCAATACGATACGTACTTGGTGACTATATAAATCATCGGCACCAGAAAAAAGTGTCATGATAGAGCGTTTGTTGGCAGCAACAGCCATTGATACCCTCCAGAATGTAGAAAAAACAAAACAAACGAGGGGCTAAGCCCCCCGTTTACAATATGCGGATAATGTATATTAACCGTTATTGATGGCTAGTGCACATCTTTCCAGTATTCTTTCTTCAACAAATAAGCAATGATGAAGAAAATAAACAAGAATCCGAGTACCCACCAACCTAAAGCTTCACGCTCTAACTGAACGGGTTCAGCCGAATAGACTAAGAAACCCGTGATATCACGAACTGCTTGGTCGTACTCTTCTGCACTCATTTTGCCACCAGTAGGAGGATTCATGCCGACCAACGTCATAGTTTCAACACCATCAATGACAGTCTTTTCATATTGAGGAGTTGCAACACCTTGTAAGTCTTGTAAAACGTGCGGCATAGCCACTAATGGAAACACGGTATTATTCACACCAAATGGACGCGTTTCATCAGCATAGAAACCTTTTAAGTATGAAAATACCCAATCAGCTCCACGTACACGAGCAACCAAGGTTAAGTCTGGAGGCGGAGCACCAAACCATTTAGCCGCATCAACAGGAGGAATAGCGTTTTCCATTAAATCACCGATTTTAGCATCAGTGAACATGTACTTATTACGCATATCATCGCCACTGATGTCTAAGTCAGTTGCTACACGCTCATAACGTTGGTACTTAGTGCTGTGACAACCTGAACAATATTGCTGGAATAAATCCAGACCACGTTCTAATGACGCTTTGTCATGCAAGTTAACGTTAGCGCTTTCTAAATGAACCTCGTTTCCACCTGCAGCCATAGCGAGAGATGGCAGTAGTGTAACTAATGCAATTAATAACTTTTTCATTAGTGTGTCACCCTCGTAGGAACTTCTTTTGTTTTCTCATTCTTACTGTAAACCCATAGGGCTACGAAGAAACCAAAGTAAGTGAAAGTGAATACACGTGCCGCAATAGTTAGCTCAGGCGTTGCAGGAACCACACCTAAATAGCCAAGAATAATGAACGACACAGTAAATTGTGCGATGTTAATTTTGTGAATCAAACTACGGTAACGGATAGATTTGACTTTACAACGGTCAAGCCAAGGCAGAACAAATAGCACTGCAATCGACAGACCCATAGCAACAACACCGATTAACTTGTCGGGAATTGCACGTAAAATCGCATAGAATGGTGTGAAATACCAAACCGGTGCAATATGCGCAGGAGTCTTCATTGGGTTAGCCGCTTCAAAGTTTGGCTTCTCAAGGAAGTATCCACCACCTTCAGGCATAAAGAACAGCACATAACAGAACACGATTAAGAAGCCTGCTACACCCATAATATCTTTTACAGTGTAATAAGGGTGGAATGGAATACCATCAATAGGCCATCCGTTCTCATCTTTGTTCTTTTTAATTTCAACACCATCAGGGTTGTTCGATCCCACTTCATGTAATGCGATTAGATGTAAGAACACCAACACAACCAATACAAGTGGCAGCGCAATAACGTGTAATGCGAAGAAACGGTTTAGTGTTGCACCGGAAATAACATAGTCACCACGGATCCACAATGTTAGGTCATCACCAATAACAGGAATAGCACCAAACAAAGAGATAATTACCTGTGCGCCCCAATAGGACATTTGTCCCCAAGGCAGTAAGTAACCCATAAATGCTTCAGCCATCAACACTAAAAATATCAACATACCAAACAGCCATAAAAGCTCTCTTGGTTTTTGATAAGAACCGTAAATTAATCCACGGAACATGTGCATATAAATGACAAAGAAGAACGCTGACGCACCTGTAGAGTGCATATAACGTAATAACCAGCCGTATTCAACATCACGCATTATGTATTCAACAGAAGCGAATGCACCTTCTGCTGTTGGTACGTAATTCATGGTTAACCAAATACCAGTCAGTAACTGGTTAACTAAAACTAATAATGCTAATGAGCCAAAGAAATACCAAAAGTTGAAATTCTTTGGTGTGGCATACTGACCCACATGACGGTTATACGTTGCCGTCATTGGGATGCGAGCATCAATCCAATCAATAATATTCTTAACCATTACGCCGCTCCTGTATCTACACCGATGATAACGTTAGCGTCATCGATATATTTGTGCGGTGGAACCACTAGGTTTAATGGTGCAGGAACACCCTGGAATACACGACCAGCCATGTCAAATTTAGAACCATGACAAGGACAGAAGAACCCAGATGTTACACCCTCAACCTGCTCACCGAATGAATCAGGTAGATAAGTTGGTGAACAACCTAAGTGGGTACAGATACCGACTGCTATGAAAAATTCAGGCTTGATAGAACGTGCAGGGTTAGTTGCATATTCTGGTTGCTGCATTTCTTCGGAAGCAGGATCACGTAATTGACTGTCTAATGTTTTAAGATTATTTAGCACAGTTTCTGTACGACGAACGACCCAAACCGGTTTTCCGCGCCATTCGACACGAATTAACTGACCTGGTTCAACTTTACTAATATTTACTTCAACCGGCGCACCTGCAGCTTTCGCTTTGGCGCTCGGATTCCATGACTTGATGAAAGGAACCGCTACAGCGACGGCACCAGCACCACCTACTACGGCGGTTGCAGCTGTCAGGAATCTGCGACGTCCGGTATCGACTGGCGCATTGCTCAT
This sequence comes from Shewanella sp. SR43-4, assembly GCF_014163845.1. Classification (NCBI taxonomy): domain Bacteria; kingdom Pseudomonadati; phylum Pseudomonadota; class Gammaproteobacteria; order Alteromonadales; family Shewanellaceae; genus Shewanella; species Shewanella sp. SR43-4. Next base: position 138,413 of record NZ_JACJEB010000001.1, read on the forward strand.
CCACTTATCTCCCAGAGGGTGTTGGAATTTTTATATTTCAATACTTTAGCGATCACAAAGGGTGAAGCGCTAAAATCATACTTTGAGGCGGTGCTCATTATAGCGAAAAATTAGAACTAGATCATAGAGAAAACATACATCTAGAGTGAGGATATTAACATTTTTTTCAAAAACGCTTATAAATCAGCCAGATTATAACAATTAGTCGTCCCTTAATTAGTGTTTAAGGAGGTAATAAAGACATTTAAAACAAGCAATTATTAATAAAAAGTAATCAAAAACATAATAAAAAGTCTTCGTTATGATTTATGACCGTTTTTAGAAAAACTGAATTCATACTAATTAGATTAACTTTCAGCCACAAAAAAGCTCGGTAAAGACCGAGCTTTTTGAACTAAATGATATAAATGTTACTTACCGCTAGACGATTTCATGTATTTGAAGAAATCACCTTCAGGCTCTAACACCATAATGTCATTCTTACCGGCAAAACTTGCTTTGTAAGCTTCTAGACTACGTAAAAAGCTATAAAACTCAGCGTCTTTACTGTAGGCATCAGCATAAATTTTTGCCGACAATGCATCACCTTCACCACGAATGGTAAGCGCTTTACGTTCAGCTTCAGCAACCTTTACTGTCACATTGGCATCAATAGTCGCACGGATAATTTCAGCTTGTTCTTTACCTTGTGCACGGTGCTCTTTTGCCACAGCTTGACGTTCAGCACGCATACGTTGATAAATACTAGTACTGACATTAGCAGGTAAGTTAATTTGCTTTACGCGCACATCAACCACTTCAATACCAAGATTCTCAGCACTTTCAGAAGCGTTTTGTAATGCATCGGTTTGCAACTCATCACGCTTACCAGAAACAATCTCCTTGATAGTGCGACGACCAAATTCAGTACGTAAGTCGTTGCTGATTTTGGCTTGTAATAAGCTTTCTGCATTGGCTTTAATACCGCCATTGGTAGAAAGATAGTACTTTTCAAAATCACGAATACGCCACTTAACATAAGAGTCGACCATTAAGTCTTTCTTTTCAGAAGTCACAAAACGATCCGCGGCACCATCCAATGTCTGAATACGAGAATCCAGATATCGAACTTTATCTACCAAAGGAAATTTAAAGTGAAGGCCTGGTGCAAAGACGGTTGTTACGTCATCTTCTTTGAGCACCTTACCGAAACGTGCAACGATGGCACGTTCACCTTCGCTTACCACCATTAAAGAGGAAAAACTCACCCCTAAAATGATGACAAGAATGATCACTGCTAATCTACCCATTGTTAGTTCCTCCCTTGGCGAAGACGATCTTCGCGGCTGAGACGACCATCAGTCGGCATACTAGTAATCGGCGTATCAACACCACTACTAGAAACAGAGTTGATGTGACGTTCTACCTCAGGTTCTACTTGATTACGCTGACTCTTAGAAGAATCCATCAGCTTATCCAAAGGTAAGTACATCAGATTACCGCTACTTTTGGTGTCGACAAGTACTTTATTAGTATCCGCCAACACAGATTGCATTGCATCTATGTATAAACGATTTCGAGTTACATCTGGCGCAGCTTTATACTCAGGTAATAACTTCTCAAATCGAGCGACTTTACCTCTAGCTTCAAGAACTTCACGCTCTTTATAAGCACTAGCTTGTTGTGCCATACGTTCAACTTGTCCACGCGCTTTAGGTTCGATTTCGCGGGCATAAGCTTCAGCTTCACGAATAAAGCGCTGTTCATCTTCCTGAGCTGAAATTGCATCATCAAATGCATCTTTTACTTCTTCTGGAGGACGAGCGGGTAAAAAGTTAACGTCACGAATTTCTAAGCCTAGTTTATATGGCTCAATAATACGCTCTAACTCTGTCCAAGTATCACGACGAATAGCATCACGCCCGGTGGTTAAAATGTCATCCATACGATTGTGACCAATGACATAACGCAATGCACTGTCAGTCGCTTCACGTAAACTCGAGTTGGCATCAACAGCACTGTACAGATATGAATAAGCATCTGATACGCTGTATTGAACCACAAGCTCAACATTCACGATGTTTTCGTCAGATGTCAGCATTCTGCCTGACGCAGGGATCGAACGGAACGTTTCCACGTCAACCATTGTCACCTCATCAATAAAAGTGGCTTTCCAATGTAAACCGGAACTCACTTCACCAATGTGTTGACCAAAACGGAGTAACACACCACGCTCAGCTTCCTTAACTGTATATAAACCAGACAATGCCCAGATAATGACGGCAATAACGGCAAAAACAATCAATAAAGATGAATTAAATGGCTGACCAGAGGCGCCATTGCCCCCCTTGCCACCAAAACGTTTTGATAGGTTACGAAATACTTCGTCAAGATCTGGTGGCCCTTTATCGTTACCACCTTTATTTCCCCAAGGGTCTTTGTTCCCCTTGTTACCGGGCTCATTCCAAGCCATTTAGCACTCCATAATTGGATGAAATAAATGAGATTAACAAGAGATGTCTACTTCTGAATCGTCAAAAATAAATGTCTCTAATTCCCCTTGACTCTGTTTAGCTAATCGGCGCCAATCGGCATCCGATAAACGAACAGATAAAATACAGTTCCCCAGATCGTCATACTCTTTCTGCTGTATTGCATCCAGTCGATAAAACTGGCCAAGATAATGTCCTGCTGATGCAGGTATTTTCAATGTAAGCTCGCAAATAACTTGACCGATTAATTCGGTTATCGCTTTAAGCAGCAAATCAAATCCAATGCGTTTTTGCGCAGAGACCCAAACCCTTTCAGGTTTACCGTCTTCACCGTAATCGATACGAGGCGCGAAATCTTCAAGCAAATCAATTTTATTACACACGACTAATTGCGGGATTTCATCGGCATCGATTTCTTTAAGTACACTTTGTACTTGTTCAAAATTTTCAGCCATATTGTCATCGGCACAATCAACGATATGTAAAAGGATCTCTGCTTGTCGAGTTTCTTGTAATGTGGCTTTAAATGCTGCAACAAGGTCGTGAGGTAAATGACGAATGAAACCAACTGTGTCTGCTAAAATTACCGCACCGTCGGGTAAGGATAATTTACGCAGTGTTGGATCTAATGTTGCAAATAATTGATCTGCAGCATAAACGTCCGACGAAGTTAGCGCATTAAATAATGTCGATTTACCCGCATTGGTATAACCCACCAAAGACACTGTTGCTAAATCACTTCGCTTACGAGCTCGGCGGCTTTGCTCACGTTGTTTATCCACTTTATCAAGTCGACGATTAATGTTCTTAATCCGCCCTCTTAATAAACGTCGGTCTGTTTCAAGCTGGGTCTCACCCGGCCCTCGCATACCAATACCGCCTTTTTGTCGCTCTAAATGAGTCCAACCACGGATAAGGCGCGTCGACATGTGGCGCAATTGCGCTAGCTCCACTTGCAATTTACCTTCATGAGTCCTTGCTCTCTGAGCAAAAATATCAAGAATCAGCGTAGTTCTGTCTAAGACTCGGCACTGGCATACTAATTCAAGATTACGCTCTTGAGCAGGACTCAATGCATGATTAAAAATCACTACATTGGCCTCTGTAGCAGCTACCATTGCGGCTAGTTCTTCAGCTTTACCGGTACCGATAAAAAATTTACGATCTGGCGAGCGTCTACTGCCAGTAATCACTCCAACAGAGCGAGCACCAGCAGATTCAACTAATAGCTGTAACTCAGTGAGATCCTCTCGACGTTCGTCGTCGGAAAAATCTATGTGTACTAATACCGCTGTTTCACCCGCTTCATAACGATCAAACAAAAATTGTATTCCTTTTCAAATTATTCAGCATCGCTTTCTTCACCATGGGCAGTCCCTTGGTGAGCAGTAACATTAAATGGGCGTGCTGGTACGACTGTTGAAATAGCGTGTTTGTAAACCATTTGGCTTACAGTATTTTTCAACAAGATAACAAATTGATCGAATGACTCAACTTGGCCTTGTAATTTAATACCATTCACTAAATAGATAGAGACTGGTACACGCTCACGACGCAATGCGTTCAAAAATGGGTCTTGTAAAGATTGCCCCTTAGCCATTTGAATTTCCTTTTTTATTTTAAAATATGTTGAATTAAGTTTTATTGTTTAGTTTTAGTATTATACAGCAACGGCTAATAAGCTAGCGGCTTTGTCGCATAAGCGTAACTAAATTCCCTTCGACACCACTTTCAAGCCACTGTAATTCCGGCCAACTCCTCAACCATGTTAATTGACGTTTGGCCAATTGCCTAGTGGCTGCGGTAGCTTTTTCGACCATAGTCGCATGATCAAATTCTTTATCAAGGTATTGCCAGCACTGCCTGTAACCTACACAACGCATTGATGGCATGTCTAAATCTAAGTCACCACGCGCTTTTAAGCGTGACACCTCATCGATAAAGCCTTGCTCAAGCATGATATTAAATCGCTTAGCAATTAATTCATGTAATACACTTCGATCGTTAGGTGCAATAGCAAATTGCACTACATCATACGGCAAAGCGACTGATTTAGTTTGAGTCAATTCAGTCATTGTTTTGCCGCTGATCCGATAAACCTCTAATGCACGCGATAATCGTTGTGGATCGTTAGGATGAATTCTTGCTCCAGCAACCGGATCTATTTGACATAATTGTTGGTGTAATACGTCCCAACCGTCTGTTTGCGCTTGCGCCAATATTTGCTGCCGAATACCTTCATCTGCACTGGGTAGAGGAGATAGACCTTCTAACAGTGCTTTAAAGTACATCATGGTGCCACCCACGAGTAAAGGGGTCTTACCGCGACGAATAATGTCTTCGATAGCCAATAGTGCATCACGGCGAAAATCTGCCGCTGAATAACTTTCGCTAGGATCAAGTATATCAATTAACTTGTGCGGAGCCATTTGCAACTCTTTCGCCGTCGGTTTAGCTGAACCGATATCCATGTCACGATAGATAAGCGCTGAATCGACTGAAATAATCTCGCAATTATGTTTTGTTGCCATTTCAATGGCTAATGCCGTCTTGCCTGAGGCTGTAGGCCCCATTAAAAAAATGATTTTCGGCTTATCGACACTGTTCACGTTAATTATTTTTCATCCAATTTTGCCAAGGCAATACGTGCTCTTGGTCATAACAAGTTTGTTTCGTTTCATCGTCAAGTGCACAAAATTGCTGCCATAAGACTTGTACTGGCTCAAATTGCGATAAACTTTGTTGTGCAAGCCAACCCACAATAGCATTATCTGAAGGCTGCTCTATTTGTATCCATTGCAATAATTCAGGTATCACAACAGCAAGTTGGCTTTCCCTCAAATATGGGGGCACTTTTTTAATAATCAACTGCTGAAAGCGAATTGTTAATTCAATACCCATCTTACGCAGTAATTGATCACGCTTGGCTAAGGTTTCTGGCCAATCTAAATCTGCAGCTACTGATACTGGCATTAATAGCGGTTGTGACACTAAGCCATTAGCGAGTTTGATTTCAATTTGCTGCTTTCTCACTGCCAATTGCACCTTTTTTATAGGCAACAATGACAACTTATCATCTTTGCATATCACCCAATACTCACCCGCTAACAATGGGGGGATGGCCAACTCAGTCGCGACTTCATTAACATATGATATCGCGCTATTCATCGGGGTATGCAATAACTGTCCATAGCTAGCAATGGCAGATTTGGTCTGGGCAGCAGTTAATGGGCTAGCAGGCTTTTTATCATAACTAGGCTTAATTGCAGCTGAATACCCCCCAGATAAACTATTATTCTTTCCCGGAACATGCATTGAGCCGAACGCGCTAACACTATTAATCGCTTTAGTGGAGTCACGGTTAAGTGAAAATACGTCTTCAATGCTAGCGACGCTATTGGCATCATCCATCACAGTTGGATCTTGGGGCACCATTGCACAATTATCATGTTTATCTAGTGAATTAGATTCAGGTTCATGCTCAGATAAGGCTAACGCAGGCATTTGCACTAATGCCGATTGCACCGCTTGTAATATAAAATCATGCACATAGCGAGATTGATGAAAACGCACTTCATGCTTGGCTGGGTGCACGTTCACATCAACCTGGTGTGGATCAAGTGATAACATCAACACATATCCAGGTTGATGCTCAATACCGTACTCAGCAAAAGCTTGTTTAACAGCATGATTAACCAGTCGGTCTCTAATTAATCGTCCATTGACATAAAAGAAATTCGTCTCGGTGATGACTGTATCTTGTGGTGACTGTAAATAACCATTTAGAGATAAGCCTTCATGTTCACAAGCAATGCTTAAAGCTTGCTCCGCAAACGCTCGGCCACAAATTTGTGCTAAACGTTGCTGCGTTTGAATCTCGGTATTTGCAGGACGATAATGACGCACTAACTTACCATTGTGGGTCAGGGTAAAATGAATATCGCGGCGCACAATGGCAATCCGCTTTAACCACTCATCAATATGAGTGAATTCGGTTTTATCACTTTTTAAGAAGCGTCTTCTGGCGGGCGTATTAAAAAACAAGTCGACTACTTCAATGGTCGAGCCTTGTGGATGTGCAGCAGGGGTCACTTTGACATCCATTTGCGAGCCTTCAGCGTAGGCCTGCCAAGCTTCAGACTGTTCAACTGTTTTTGAGGTTAATGTTAGCCGTGACACTGAGCTAATACTGGCTAGCGCCTCACCACGAAAACCGAAGCTTAAAATAGCTTCGAGATCATCGAGCGTATGAACTTTTGATGTTGCATGACGCGACAGTGCTAATGCCAACTCATCCCTAGGAATACCCGCACCGTTATCGCGGATACGAATCAGCTTACTTCCGCCTTTATCGATATCAATATCAACTCTAGTCGCGCCGGCATCAAGACTGTTTTCAACCAGTTCTTTCACCACTGATGCAGGTCGCTCAACCACCTCGCCTGCTGCGATTTGGTTTGCAAGTTGTGGCGGTAACAGTTGAATAGCCATATTAAGCCCTTGGTATTACGAGTTTTTGACCAATACGTACTACATCACTCTTTAAATTATTGGCTTGCTTGATACTGCTTACAGAAACACTGTAACGCTGCGCAATAATTGATAACGACTCGCCACGCTTTACACTGTGTTTAACGTTTGACGTCTTGGCCATCAAAGAGTCAGCGGGCGGATTACCTTCAAAATAACGCAGCACACCTTTATAAATGGCATTAGCCAGCTTTTCTTGATGATTACCGTTAGACAACAACCGTTCTTCACCTGGGTTAGAGATAAAGCCAGTTTCAACTAAAATAGAGGGAATATCTGGTGATTTAAGTACAGCAAAACTGGCCGATTCTGGATTTCTTTTGTGAAGGTGAGTAATCGTATCTAAGTCACGAAGAATATCACCAGCTATAGAATGACTTATCGCCATCGAACTGTTCATCGACATATCGAGTAATGTCATGGCTAAATATTGTTCACTATCGGTATTTTGAATGATCTCGCCTGCACCACCTAACAACTCTGAGTGTTTCTCTTTTTGCTCTAACCAGCGACCAATTTCACTATTAGCTCTGCGCATTGATAACACCCAAACAGACGCGCCACTTGGCTGCGGTGAAGTGAAGGCATCAGCATGAATCGATATCAATAAATCAGCTTTACTGTTTCGTGCCAGTTCAGAGCGTTTATTCAAGTTAACAAAATAATCGCCAGTACGCGTCATCACCGCTCGCATGCCTGGAGTTGCATCCACTTTACGCGCCAAACGCTTGGCAATTTCAAGCACTACCCGTTTTTCATGCATGCCAGAAGGTCCAATAGACCCTGGATCTTCGCCGCCGTGGCCCGCATCAATGGCAACCACAATGTCTCGCGATGACTGATTAGCAGAGCGGCTAACGGTTTGACCTGTAGAGGATCCACCGTCAACATTTTCTAAGTCGACTACCAGACGGTTGCCATAAGGAGCTGTCGGAGGCAAAGTAAACAAACTGGACTTTACCGGTTTAGTTAAATCCATAACCAAACGCAATATGCCTTTTTTAGGCGGTGAGCTAAAACGTATCTTTTTGATAATTTTGCTGTTATTCGCTATTTTATCTAAATTAACTTTAGCGCCAGTATCCTGAATATCAACCACCAAACGATCTGGCCCCGTTAAGGTAAAACTGTCGTATTTAGGAGCTTGAGTTAAATCAAACACCACTCGAGTCGATTCTGGAGCAGCCCAAATACGCACGCTATCAAGTTGATTGGCTGCCCAAACTAAATTAGGCAAAAACAACAGCGTGATGATAATAGGAATAAAAAAAGTTTTTTTAAAAGTCATTATTATTTATATTAATTTTATTTAAAATTGCCTGCCCTGCAGGGGATATGGCTTGTAATTCAACCTGTCTTTGAGATTCTTTATAACGTAAATGCAAATGGATGTCAGCCTTAGGAAGTAATCCATGACCATTATCAGGCCATTCAACTAGACACACACTTCTGTCAGTGAAGTAATCACGGATCCCCATATACTCGAGCTCCTCTGGATCAGCTAATCGATACAGATCAAAATGATACACATCCATATCGTTAAATTCATAAGGCTCAACCAAGGTATAAGTCGGACTTTTCACCGCGCCTTGATGACCCAAACTTTGGATAATACCTCGACTAAACGTTGTTTTACCCGCGCCTAAGTCACCAGTAAGATAAATCGTTAATGGTGGCACAATCCACTGCGCAATTTGTTGCCCAAGAGCGACAGTAGCTTGTTCATTTTCAAGGGTTTTAAGCAGCGATGTCATGGGTAAAGTCAGCTTCCATAAAAAAGAGTTACAAGAATGCTAAATATAACAGAAGTTATAGGGGAACTCCCACAGTTATGGTGGTTATTTTTTGTTAATAAAAAAAGCCAGCTACTGGGAATAGCTGGCAAACTAACACTTCAGGAAGTTATGTCAAAATTTAATATGTCGTTTAGATATCATCCATACGAATTGTGCTGTGAACTAAACGTTTTTGTTGAGTTTGCGCCACTCTGACCAAATCCATTAATGCACTCTTAATTTCATCAGTAGGACTACTCATCGCTGTTTTTTCTAGCAGCGCGATTAAGCGATTTTCTAAATCAAGATGCAGCTCGAGTACTTGGTCTTCTTGCATATTGGCGGCTAATGAGGTTTCAAGACAACGTTTGCTAAAATCTTCGAAAGTAATGTCTTTATACCAAGTATTTAAGATTCTTGAAGGCGCATCTTCTATGTAACTTTCAAGTGTTTCGTATATATGTCTCTCATGCTGTTGGAAATAAGTTAGCATCATTTTTACTCTAGAGGAGTCTGCGTTTCGATCTAAACGCTTATATAATTTCTCCATATCGAGATGGCAATTAGCAACATAATCAAGTAGCTCACTCAGTTGTTGGATCCGCATAACACTCACCTCGTTTAAAGCCCTAACTTCTTAGGAAAATCTATCTTGAGTTGATTATCAGAGATAACACCAGTAAATGATTTGAACCAGATCATGTTTTACTTCAACAATATGCTCTTACTTTAGAGATCCATGAAGAAGTGAGTACTAGATCACTTGTTTGTTGATTGCAAAAACAATTTGCTCAAAGGTAGATGATGCAAATTTATTAAAATGACAACATTCGGGATGAGTTAGATTGCAGTGGTGAGCATAAGAAAATGTGAATTTAGCTTTGGTAAGCCTTATGCAAAAGTAAACACTTCACCAGTTTTGGAATAAACAAAATTTGGAGTGACTTTTTCTTTATAAACTAAGAAAGGTTCGAACAGATGACCTATACCTTGGCAAGGTATCGCATTTGCTAAAAATAGGATTTTTAATAGACGAAGTGATTTAGAGCGACTTTTTCTTTATAAACAAAGAGAGGTTCGAACAGATGACCGATACCTTAACAAGGTATCGCATTTTCTGAAAACGCAACTGAGTCTAGTGTTGTAATAGTAATTAATTGGATTTTTAACAGAGGAAGTGATTTTGAGTGACTTTTCTTTATAAACAAAGAGGGGTTCGAACCGATGACCTATACCTTGGCAAGGTATCGCATGTTCTAAAAATACGAATTTTAACAGACTAAGTGATTTGGAGCGACATATCGGGTTCGAACCGATGACCTATACCTTGGCAAGGTATCGCTCTACCAACTGAGCTAATGTCGCATACTGTTTGCTTCATTATAAAGTTAGCAAGGTATCGTCTTTCAACCTATGCCAACTACCTAATGTCGCATTTCAAATCATGTATAATTTACAGCGACCTTTCTTTGAAAATAAAGATAGGTTTTAACCGATGACCTATACCTTGGAGCAAGATGGTTATCGACTCTTGCGATTAACTCAACTGAGCTAATGTCGCATTTCAAAAATTTCATCTAGAAATTTGGAGCGACATATCGGGTTCGAACCGATGACCTATACCTTGGCAAGGTATCGCTCTACCAACTGAGCTAATGTCGCGTACTGTTTGCTTCATTATAAAGTTAGCAAGGTATCGTCTTTCAACCTATGCCAACTGAGCTAATGTCGCATTTCAAATCATCTAGAAATTTGGAGCGGCCTTTCTTTATAAATAAAGAGAGGTTCGAACCGATGACCTATACCTTGGAACAAGATGGGTATCGACTCTTGCGATTAACTCAACTGAGCTAATGTCGCATTTCAAAAATTGTATCTAGAAATTTGGAGCGACATATCGGGTTCGAACCGATGACCTATACCTTGGCAAGGTATCGCTCTACCAACTGAGCTAATGTCGCGTACTATTTGCTTCATTATAAAGTTAGCAAGGTATCGTCTTTCAACCTATGCCAACTCAACTAATGTCGCATACTTTCAAATTTCATGACAACTTCCTATGCCTCAGAGTTTGGCGCTCTGTAGAAAGTTGAGGCCGCATTATAGGTAAATTTTACTATGCTGCAACCCCCTTTTTGAAAAAAATTGTTCAATTGCTTAAATTTTAAATACTTCACTGCGATAAAACTGCATTTCGGCAATAGACTCTTTGATATCTTCTAATGCTTGGTGAGTATTTTTCTTGCTAAAGCCATTCATTGTTTCAGGGCTCCAACGACGAACCAACTCTTTGATGGTGCTCACATCAATGTTGCGATAATGAAAATACTCTTCAAGCTCTAACATGTATTTATTCAAAAAGCGGCGATCTTGACCAATGCTATTGCCACACATTGGTGATGCGCCTTTAGGCACGTACTGAGATAAAAAATCAATCGTTTGTGTTATCGCATCTTGTTCAGAACATTTACTGGCACGAACACGCTCAATTAATCCTGACTCTCCATGATGTTTTTGGTTCCAATCGTCCATCCCAGCTAACACATCATCTGTCTGATAAATGGCTAGAACAGGGCCTTGAGCAATGATATTGAGGTCTTGGTCAGTCACTAAAGTTGCAATTTCAATGACTCGATCAACAGCGGGTTCTAAGCCTGTCATTTCCAAATCAACCCAAATTAGATTATTCGCATCAACAGCCATTTATGCCGCCTTATATTATCTGTAGCCTAAATTCAGGCATTTTTATAAAAGAGTGTGTATCATACTGTTTTTTTGATACACAAAAAAACACCTATTTAATGAAGATAAGCCTGTGAGTAAAAAGAAACCCCTAAGTCAGGGCCAATTACGCCGAATGCGCGCCAATCAGACTAAACGATTAAAGCGTAATGACGATAATAGTCAACATGCCGAATTACAGGATAATTTGTTAGGTCCTGAACAAGCCGGTGTGGTGATTTCTCGTTTCGGTCAGCATGCCGATATTGAAACTACAGATGGCATGGTCTCGCGCTGTAATATTCGCCGAGCAGTGACCAGTTTAGTCACTGGTGATAAGGTCGTGGTAAGACTCGCGACTGAAGTTCAATCGGGCTCCAGTATTGGTGGTATTGTCGTCGCCGTTCACCCGCGAAAATCCTCTTTAACTCGACCAGATTTATACGATGGCGTCAAAATTATTGCCGCTAACATCGATCAAATCTTAATTGTGTCTTCAGTTTTACCTAGCTTTACCACCCAAATTATTGATCGATATCTAGTGGCTTCAGAAGACACAGATATTACGCCGATCATCATTCTCAATAAAATTGATTTATTGGATGACACTAATCGTGATGAAATCGAAACGGCATTAACGCGTTACCAAAATATTGGTTATCAAGTTTTCCGTGTCAGTAGTCACACTGGTGAGGGCGTTGAAGACCTCAAAGCATTACTCAATGACAGCGTCAGTGTTTTTGCCGGTCAGTCTGGTGTTGGCAAATCATCTTTGATCAATGCATTAATGCCAGAAGCTGAACTATTAATTGGAGATGTATCCGATAACTCAGGTTTAGGCCAACATACCACCACGACCGCAAAGTTACTCCATTTTGTTAGCGGTGGGGATTTAATCGATTCACCCGGTATACGTGAATTTGCCTTATGGCATTTAGACGCTATCAGGGTCGGTTGGTGCTTTATTGAATTTAGAGAATTTTTAGGTACCTGCAAGTTCCGTGATTGTAAACATGGTGACGACCCAGGATGTGCTTTACAACAAGCACTAGCTGATGGAAAAATAACTCAAGACCGCTTTAGCAATTATCAGCGTATTATTGCCAGTTTAGATGAACAACGTCATGCGCGACACTTTCGTGCAATTGATGAATTAGACTCCTAGAGTCAGTAACCTTTAGGAATACTATTCCTAGTTCAACCTGCTTAGAAAAAAAAGGGAAACACATTGGACTCAATTAAAATTGCCTTGCAATACATGTTGCCAAAACACTTTCTGTCGCGCTTAGTTGGTAAGTTTGCTGCTGCTGAAGCTGGAATGATTACCACGGCAGGGATCAAATGGTTTATCAAACAATATAAAATTGATATGTCTGAAGCACAGCAACCTGAGCCCGAAGCCTACAAAACCTTTAATGCATTTTTTACCCGAGCATTAAAACCTGAACTCAGACCGATAAACCAAGACAACAGCGTTATGGCACATCCGGTTGATGGAGCTGTGAGTCAATGTGGCCCAATTGAAGCTGGCAATATTTTTCAAGCCAAAGGGCACACTTATACCTCTGAAGCATTGTTAGGTGGTGATAAATCTGATGCGGCACGTTTTGACGGTGGCGATTTTGCAACCATTTATCTGGCGCCCAAAGATTACCATCGCATCCACATGCCTATCACTGGCACATTATCAAAAATGACTTACGTGCCAGGCGACTTATTTTCGGTTAACCCACTGACTGCGCAAAATGTACCCGGATTGTTTGCTCGCAATGAGCGCGTAGTTGCCATCTTTGAAACCGAAGCCGGTCCACTTGCAATGGTATTAGTCGGTGCAACAATTGTTGCTAGTATTGAAACGATATGGTCGGGTACTGTGACACCACCAGGTGGCAAACAAGTGTTTAGCTGGGATTATCCCACTACAGGTCCAGAAGCGGTTACGTTAGAAAAGGGCGCTGAAATGGGTCGCTTTAAATTAGGCAGTACTGTGGTGATGTTATTTGCACAAGACGCCATCGAAACATTTGCCGATGGGGTCGAGCCAGGTGAAACCACGCGTATGGGCCAACCGTTTGCTAAACTGACTCAAGCATAATCAATATAATTACCAGGATACTGACTCCAGTATCCTGGTGTTATCGCTACATCAAGCCGTACTGTTTTTAAGCAGTACGGCTTTATTTTATTGCCTCTCTCCATTTTCTTTTTACCTTGTGGGGTTGCAGAAATACCTCGCATAATCACCATTAACCACTAGTTAAATAATGATGAAAAGACGATTACAGCACACTTGAGATGCCTGAGCCTAATCAAATAGCAAAGCATAGTTGCTTATATTGGCCACTGACGTATTCCCTTTTATACTTAGCTCATCATGGCAATCATCATTGCACGGCTCATCAATCAATAAACATCATACCGCTTGCGGGTGAATAATTATTGTGGAATCAACTTTGCTTGAAACGATCTAAAGTCATCAAAAATATAGATTATAATCATTCAAATTTGCTACCATGTCCTGACTCCAATCTGGGCAAAGTATTATGTTACGTTTAGCGTGTTTATTCCTGTGTTTCCTTATAGTTAATACACTGTCAGATTCTGTATTTGCTAGCACTCCCCTAACCCTTGATAAACGATTGGGGCTAAATAGCCAAGCCGAAAATCAGCCACTTGATATACCATCGCAAATTGCCGAACTGCAAAGCAGTATTGAAAAACTGCAAATAGAACAGCAAACTTATACCAATATCGAACGCTCTAACAGTGAAACTAAGCTCTCATTGACAGGACAACTTCGTGAAGCACAAATCCCATTAAGCCTTGATGATGATATCGATCTGGATCAGCAGGCTTCAATGGCTTATTTCAATTTATCAGAATTAAAAGAGACTGAGTCGAGCCTCAATGAGCAATTACGAACTATTTCACAACGTCAAAGACAACTACCTGATTTAATTGTTCAAGCAGAAAATGCCTTAACTCAGCACAATAAAACCCAACAAGTACCGATTGAGACACCTTTAGGCCAACGGAACAAGCTTCAAACCGAACTGCTCACTCAGCATATTGCGACCTTACAGGCGGAACGATTAGCGAGTCCGAAACAACTCGAGATTACCCAGCTTCAACAGCAGCTCAACCGCTTGTTATTAAGCCAACAAGAAAGCTTTATTGAGCTTATCAACAAACACAATATTGAATCTCGTCAGCAAAAAACCGCTGATACTATAGCCAATAACTTAGTTGATGCCCAAGAGCTAGCCGATCCTTTATCTCAAGAGCTGAGTAGATCAAACCAACAATATGCTGAACAATTACAAACGCTCACCAGTAATATTAAATCAGCAATAGAGAAGCAACAGCGGGTTGAGAAACGCTATCAGTCTCAAAATGCACAGCTTTCAAACGTACTAGAACAAATTACTTGGGTAAAAACCAACTCGGCATTTGGCGACCGTTTTTTGCAAATGCTGCAATCATTACCTAAACCGCCCAACCTAGACAAACTGCAAACAGAATTAGCTGATGCACGGCTGGAGCGCTATCAATTAGAGCAACATCAAGCATTAAACAGTCAACAACTTGATGACAGTGAAATGTTTAATGAAACCCAGATAAAACTCTTACAGTCACAGCAAGTACTCATAGATCAACTATTACAAAGTTATGATCAATATTTAGCTGAGTTTGCCAAGTTACGTATTGGTTATGAGCAGCTAAACCAACTGCATAACACATTAAAAAACACCCTTAATGAACATTTATTTTGGGTACCTAATGCCCCCAGCATTGGTCCATTATGGCTCATCGATTTAAGTCACAGTAGTGTATGGTTACTGCAACCTAGCCAGTGGCAAGCGTTACAACAATCATGGTCTGAAAACAGCAATTATTGGGCTTGGTGGGGCATTTTATTATTATGCTGCTTGATGGCACATGACATGCTTACCCCTAAGTTTAATACCGCAATTAGTCGCTATGCGGTATTTGTTGGTAACGTGACGCAAGATAAATTTAAATACACCATCAAAACCCTCATCATCAGCTTAGTGTATGCCTTAATAAAGCCTTTACCGGTTATTGTGGCCGGTTTTATTTTCTCCCGTTCTGAGCAAAACATGGTTCATGCCGTGGGAGTCGGTATTTTAGCTATTGGTGTCAGTTATCTGATTTATCAATTCTTTTTCTTATTAACGGTAGAAAAAGGTATTTTAATCAGCCACTTCAGACGGCCGAAAAAAATAATCAAACAAGCGCAGCAAACCTTGGCTTCATTTGTGATCATTTCCGCACCCTTAATTGGCTTAATGGGCTTCACTGAAGCATTAGATACTTCATTAGTACGTAACAGTCTTGGCCGTGGGGCGTTTATCGTTTTCTGTGTTGTGCTGTTTCTCCTGTACAAAGATGTCATGTTATTGATTGGCCAATATCGCCAAAATAAGCCTAGCGCGACGAATATGGCGATCATTCAAAAAGCCCTATGGGCCATCTTGATTGTTACGCCTATTTTTAGCGCCATCTTGGCTGCGGTCGGCTACTACTTCACGGCTTTCCAGCTTCTGTTACAACTGCAAATATCAGTATTATTAGGCTTAGGCTTTTTACTAACTTACCAGCTTATTAAACGCTGGATGCTGATTGAGCGCCGTTTAATCGCATTCGATCGCGCTAAAGCCAAACGTGCAGAGCGACTTGCGCAACGTGAAAGAGGCGAGTTGCAAAACAATGAGCCAATAGAAACCTATGAAGAACCAATTGTTGATTTAGAAACCATCTCCAGTCAGTCGCTCGGCTTAGTGCGATCGATTTTATTTTTAGCCTTTTTTGCCAGTTTATTGGGTATTTTGTCGCAGACTCATACCGCAGTATTCTCATTTTTAGATGGCATCACCTTATGGACCACCAACAGCAATGTGAATGGTATTGAGCAGCAAGTACCAATCACATTAAAATCAATTTCATTCGGCATTATGTTAGTGGGCTTCTCGGTGGTGATTGCTAAAAACCTCCCAGGATTAATGGAACTGACGTTATTGCAAAGATTAGATTTATCGCCAGGTACCGGCTTTGCCATTACCACTGTGAGCAGTTATTTGGTGGTATTTTTTGGCATACTGTTTGGCTTTTCAACTCTTGGAATGGAGTGGTCTAAATTACAGTGGCTAGTTGCCGCATTATCAGTGGGTTTAGGTTTTGGCCTGCAAGAAATTTTTGCTAACTTTATTTCTGGTTTGATCATCCTATTTGAAAAACCCATTCGAATTGGCGATACCGTCACGATCCGCGACCTATCTGGAACGGTCAGTAAAATTCAAATCCGAGCCACCACGATTGTCGACTGGGATCACAAAGAAATTATTGTGCCCAACAAAGCCTTTATTACTGAACAACTGGTTAACTGGTCGCTATCCAACCCGATAACTCGCGTCATCGTCACGGTATCGGTATCTCGTGATGCCGACCCAACCAAAGTGGAAATGCTACTGCATCAAGCGGTTCGAGAATGTGAATTATCGCTAACCATGCCAGAACCAGAAGTATGGTTTGCCGGTTTTGGTCAGCACACTCAAGATTACGAAATTCGCTCTTATGCTAAAGACATGTCGGCTCGGTGGCCGCTACGCCATAGCCTGCATAAACTGATTAATAAAAAGCTCAAAGAAAACAATGTTGAACTTGCCTACCCACAAATGGAAGTTCATATTAATCATACCCCTAAAGAATCTACTGGATTATACAAAGGCTAAGCTAGCTATTGATTAAGGAGTGCTATGCTCGTTTTTGCTCACCGCGGCGCTAGCGGTTATGAACCTGAAAACACCTTAGTTGCGATGGATAAAGCACTCGACTTGGGTGCCAAAGCCATTGAATTAGATGTGCATTGCGTTGAGGGAGAATTAGTCGTGTTCCATGATCGCCGCTTAGAAGGCAAATCAACCGGAACTGGGCTGATCCACTTAACAACAAAAGCAGCACTGGCTCAGTTTACCGTTAGCGGGCAAGCTATTCCCACCCTATGGCAAGTTCTCGAACGAGTCAGCGTTAAAAGCAATGGCTTGTGCAGTGTTAACATCGAATTAAAAGGTGTTGGCTGCGTACAGCCCTTTATTGCCTTATATCCGCAACTCCTTAAACAGTTGAAGTATGCTCCAGAGCAGCTATTAATCTCATCATTTAATCACCCGTATTTAGCGGCGATAAAACACGCCTTTCCACACGCGATTATCGCGCCATTACTCGGCGGGATCCCGCTCGACTTGGCGAAAATAATGACCACTCTCAATGCCTATTCGATCAACCTAGATCTAAGTTTTGTTAGTCAAGCCATTGTTGATGATGCCCACCAGCGTGGTGGCAAAGTGTTTGTTTATACCGTAGATAATCCAAATGATATTCAAGCGTTAAAAGCCATGGGAGTAGATGGTGTTTTCAGTAACTACCCAGACAAAGCCATTGCAGCAACCATGATGCCGATAACAATGGATTACACAGGATGGTTTGAGTAAGTAAGCTGTTCTTTAATGCATGCTAACGGGGGGAATGTGGCACATAAACTATTATTGCTCACCAGAGAGAATGATCAATATCGGCAATTGCTGGCACAACAATCATTATTCGATCTAGAGATTGTCGAAGACATAACAGATCGCATTGGTGATCGCCCAGACAACAGTATTTCAGATAACATTCATCAGGCAGATATTTGGTTAGCTGAACCTCATTTAGCGGCTGCTATGCTGCCGCATGCAACTAAACTTAAATGGATACAATCTACTTTTGCAGGTGTCGATGCCTTGATGAAGTCTTCGTTACCACATGATTATTTACTTACTAATATTCGCGGTGTATTTGGCCCATTAATGAGTGAATATGTTTTTGGTTACCTATTAAGCCATTATCGACAGCACGCCCAATATACTCAACAGCAACATCTGCAACTTTGGCAGCCAGGTCAATACCGCACTTTACAAGGATTACAACTGCTGATACTTGGTACAGGTTCTATCGCTCAACACCTTGCTCGAACCGCTCATCATTTCGGTATGATTGTCAGCGGCCTCAATCGCCAAGGCGCGCTCGTTAATGACTTTGATCGTATCGATACCATAGATAAATTAGCAGATTACATACCTGCCGCTGATGTGATTGTGAGTGTATTGCCCAATACCCCACACACCACACATGTATTAAATGCTGCTAATCTGTGCTTATTAAAAGCAGATGCCATGCTGTTTAATATTGGCCGAGGCAACGCAATTGATTTGGCAGCGTTGCAAACTGAGTTAACACTATGCCCTCAGCGACGCGCGATTGTCGATGTATTCGAGCAAGAGCCTTTACCAGCTAATCATCCCCTGTGGCATTGCGATAACGTCACCATTACACCGCATATTGCTGCACCAAGCTTTCCTCAACAAGTGGTACAAATATTCACCGAAAATTATTGTCTTTGGCAGCAATCTAAACCATTACAATATATCGTCGACGCTAATCAAGGCTATTAAAAATAGCCGAGTTATCATGATTTGATCTTTGCTCTGTGAGTCAAAGATCAAATCATCATTCCAGTTCGACTAAGTAACTTAAATTCCCGCCACTTGATCGCACTTAATAATGACATTAATACACCTTGAGCAACAATCATCAAAACCCTAGATAATTGATTTAATTAATATTCAAGCATATTTTTCTCATGCCATCTCAATATCTCATCACAGCGTGCCATTTTGATAAAAAAGTGAAGCAGATCAAACTGTATTAAAAATAATCATTCTTTGTAAAAAAAGTTATTGCCAATGATAACTGTTTTCATTTAGAATTAGATTACTTTCTTAGCCCTGGTCCATTTTGAATGAAGAGGCTTTCTCTATGTACGTTTGTCTTTGTCATGCCATTACAGATACTCAAATTAAAGCTGCCGTTAGCTTAGGTGACAGTTCACTGGCTGACGTAAAGAAACGTCTTGGCGTTGCAGACCAATGTGGCAAATGTGCCCGTATGGCAACTCAAATTATTCAGACTCAACTAGAGTACGAACCTAATTTTTATGAAGTGGCCTAATCCCCCGTCCACTTTTGTATAAAAAAATGCTGCTCATATGAGCAGCATTTTTTTTATGCTTAAACGGGGTAATTTATTAACCGGGGAGCGGCTTAATGCTTTCATCCCCGATTAAGCTTATATGCCCAGATTATCGTCTTGAGCACTCTCGTCAAGCGGTCCCATCTCGACTTCAACACTGTCTACGCGCTGTAATCCTCGTGGTAATTTAGCCCCGCGACGGCCACGCTCACCACGATAATGCTCTAAATCACTTGGCTTCAAGGTTAGCTTGCGCTTACCAGCCCATAAGGTCACAGCCTTATCATGTGGTACTACATCAAGATGCAAGAGTAACTCTTCGCGATTTTTAGCACGATCGCTAGGAATACCAATAATTTTATTGCCTTTACCTTTTGATAACTGCGGTAAAGCATCCAAGCTAAACATCAGCATCCGACCTTCTGAGGTAATCGCTAACAAAGATTGATCGCCAGATTTATTAATTAACTTTGGCTGCATAACGCACGCATTTGATGGCAGGCTCAGCAGTGCCTTACCGGCCTTATTACGACTGACTAAATCTGGATAGGCACAAATAAAGCCGTAACCAGCGTCACTTGCTAATAAGAAAAATTGTTCATCCTCGCCCATCAATACATGCCGCATTGTCGCACTCGGTGCCATATTAAAGCGCGTCGTAATCGGCTCCCCTTGGCTACGGGCTGACGGCAACGTATGGCTGTCGGTAGCAAATGCGCGACCGGTAGAATCAATAAATACCGCCGCTTGATTACTCTTACCCATCACACTACACAGGTAACTGTCGCCAGACTTATACGATAATCCTTCTACATCGACATCATGGCCTTTAGCACAACGTACCCAGCCTTTATCAGACAAGACAACAGTGACTGACTCTGTTGGGGTTAACTCCTGTTCAGTTAGTGCTTTGGCATCAATACGCTCAATAATTGGTGAACGACGATTGTCACCATAAGTCTCACCATCTTGAACTAACTCTTTTTTCACTAAGGTTTTTAAACGACGATCTGAGCTTAGCAATAACTCTAACTTATCGCGTTCTGCTGCCAGTTCGTTTTGCTCTGCAGTGATTTTAAATTCTTCAAGCTTGGCTAAATGGCGTAACTTTAATTCTAAAATTGATTCGGCTTGTTTATCTGACAAGCTAAAGCGAGACATCAGCTCAGCTTTAGGCTCATCGTTAAAACGAATAATCTCGATCACTTCGTCAATGTTTAAAAACGCAATCATTAACGCTTCTAAAATGTGCAAGCGCGCTAACACTTTATCGAGACGATACTGTAAGCGGCGGGTAACTGTGGTGATACGGAACTCTAACCATTCCGTTAACAGCGTTTTTAACCCTTTCACTTTAGGACGGCCATCGAGCCCCAACACATTTAAGTTAACTCGGAAGCTTTTCTCCAGATCCGTAGTCGCAAATAAATGGGTCATTAACTGATCGCAGTCGACACGATTTGAACGCGGTACAATAATTAATCGCACTGGGTTTTCATGATCAGACTCATCACGTAAATCAGACACCATCGGCAACTTTTTCGCCTGCATTTGATTAGCGATTTGCTCTAAAATCTTGCCACTACTGGCTTGATGCGGCAATGAAGTAATGACAATCTCGCCCTGCTCTTCACTGTAAACCGCACGCGCTCTAATTGAACCACGGCCCGTATCATAAATCCGCTCAATATCCGCTCTAGGAGTGATAATTTCAGCTTCGGTTGGATAATCAGGACCAGGGACTAACTCCATTAACCGTGCTAATTCGGTTTTAGGGTTATCGATAAGCTCAATACAAGCTGCGACTAATTCGCGCACGTTGTGCGGCGGAATATCGGTTGCCATGCCCACAGCAATACCGGTAATACCATTTAATAATATATGCGGTAATCGAGCTGGTAAGGTTAATGGCTCTTTCATGGTGCCATCAAAGTTAGCCCCCCATTCGACAGTACCTTGACCTAACTCCGACAGTAATACTTCAGAAAACTTTGATAATCTGGCTTCGGTATAACGCATTGCAGCAAATGACTTAGGGTCATCTGGCGCGCCCCAGTTACCTTGACCATCAACCAATGGATATCGATACGAAAATGGCTGAGCCATTAACACCATTGCTTCGTAACACGCACTATCACCATGGGGATGATACTTACCTAAAACGTCACCCACAGTACGGGCTGATTTTTTGTGTTTAGATTGCGCTGATAATCCTAATTCACTCATCGCATAAATAATACGACGCTGTACAGGCTTGAGACCATCACCAATATGCGGCAAGGCGCGATCCATAATCACGTACATGGAATAATTTAAATAAGCCCCTTCAGTAAAGCGCCTCAGCGGCATCTGCTCTACACCATCAAGGCTTAATTCAATCGCATCACTCATTATTTCATTTCCTGTGATTGTTCGGGTGCGTTATAAAACAAGCGGTAAATATTACCTTTTAGATCATCTGAAATGTACATGGCACCATCGGGCGCATTAATTACATCAAATGGACGTGCCACCGGAAATTCTCCATCCAAAAAACTCACCACGGTTTCACGTTTACTGACTTTGCCATCTGTAATATCAAGCATCACAATTTGATAACCGACTTTACTTGACCGATTCCACGAACCATTTTCAGCAACAAACAGCTGATTACGATAGCGCGGAGGGAATTGCTTGCCGCGGTAAAAACTTAATCCGGTTGCCGCTACGTGAGCGGGTAATTCAAATACTGGCAAGGTGATATTTAAATTTTCCGGCTTGTCATAGGCGGGTTCAACTACATCTGAGCCATGTAAATAAGGAAAACCAAAATGGCTGCCTTTAACGTCTAAACGGTTTATCTCATCAGCGGGAAGATTATCACCCATCCAATCTCGACCTAAATCGGCAAACCATAATTTGTTGGTATCGGGTGACCAATCAAAACCAATAACACTGCGAAGACCAGAAGCAATTTGTTCACTGGCTCCGGTATCGACATTAATCGCCAAAATACTGCCAAAGGGTGAAGCGGCTTCACACACATTGCATGGCGAACCAATGGATATATATAAACGTCCATCGGGTCCAAAATGCATTGAGCGAGAATACTTTTTATCTAAGCTTGGCAAGTTCGCATACACTTCACGCGCACGGCTTGGACGGCGCAAACGGGATTCAATTTCTTCAAAGCGAATAATGCGATCGTCTTCTGTGACATATAGCGCACCATCATGAAAGGCTAACGCTTCCGGATAGTCCAAACCTCTGGCAATCAAATAACGTTTATCCACTTGGCCATTTTGGTCACTATCAACTAGAGCATACACTGTGCCACTTTTTTGCGAACCGACAAAAAGAGTACCTTCATCGCCGACAGTTAATTGTTTAATATCACCTAAATCAGAAGCATATAGACTTAAACCAAAGCCCTTAGTGACTGTGATCATTACCGATTGTGCCGCAGAGGCAGCAGTAGAAAATAGGGTGAAAAATAGCACCCCAATGAAGGCTAACCGCCCACTAAAATTGGAGTAAGAGCGTAATCTAATATAATGCATGTTAATTATCTTTCGCCTTATGTTATTTATTATTGGCATTAAGAAACACGACTAAAGTAACGCTAAGTCACCTTTAGTTTCTAACCAGCTCTTTCGATCAGGAGCACGCTTTTTAGCAAGTAACATGTCCATTAATGCCACGGTTTCATCCGCATCATCTATGGTTAATTGCACCAAGCGTCTAGTATTAGGATCCATCGTAGTTTCACGCAATTGCAACGGGTTCATTTCACCCAGACCTTTAAATCGAGTGACTTGTACTTTGCCTTTTTTATTCTCGGCAGCGATACGGTCTAAAATTGCTGTTTTTTCTTCCTCATCAAGGGCGTAAAAAACTTCTTTACCAATATCAATACGAAATAGCGGTGGCATTGCAATGTACACATGACCATTATCGACTAACACACGATAATGCTTTAAAAATAAAGCACACAATAAGGTGGCAATATGCAGTCCATCAGAGTCGGCATCCGCTAAAATACAAATTTTACCATAACGTAATTCTGAAATATCATCGCTGTCGGGATCGCAACCTATAGCAATCGAAATATTATGAACCTCTTGCGACGCTAACACTTGTCCAGAATCGACTTCCCAAGTATTTAATATCTTGCCTCTTAACGGCATGATAGCTTGAAATTCACGGTCTCGAGCTTGTTTAGCACTACCACCAGCAGAATCACCTTCTACAAGAAATAACTCACCTCGCATTGGGTCTTGACCACTGCAATCGGTTAACTTACCTGGGAGTGCTGGACCAGACGTGACCTTTTTACGTGCCACTTTCTTAGCCGCTTTCAAACGACGCAGAGCATTACCAATACACAATTCTGCTAGTTGTTCAGCTAACTCAGTATTGGAATTTAACCATAAAGAAAACGCATCTCTAGCGATACCCGCAACAAATGCAGAGCTTTGACGACTCGATAATTTCTCTTTAGTTTGCCCAGCAAATTGTGGGTCTTGCATTTTTATCGACAGGATAAATGCGGCACGATCCCAAATATCTTCGGGCGACAGCTTAATGCCTCGGGGCACAAGATTGCGAAACTCACAAAACTCGCGCATTGACTCAAGTAAACCTTGCCTAAAGCCATTGACATGGGTTCCGCCAAGTGGGGTAGGAATTAAGTTAACATAACTTTCACTTAAACTGTCGCCACCTTCTGGCAGCCAAGTAATGGCCCACTCAGCAGCCTCTAATTTACCTTTAAAACTGCCTACAAACGGCTCTTCAGGTAGCAAAATAGAGTCTTTAATCGCTTCTTTGAGGTAATCGGTTAGGCCACTTTCGTAGAACCATTCGTGCACTTCACCATTGTGTTTATTAGTGAACTTAATACGTAAACCGGGGCACAATACTGCTTTGGCTCTGAGTATATAAATTAACTTGCTGACCGAAAAATTAGGTGAATCAAAATAACTCACATCGGGCCAAAAATGGACTCGAGTACCAGTATTGCGTCGCCCACAAGTACCGGTTACAACAAGCTCTTCAACCTTAAAGCCATTTTCAAAGGCCATTTCATATATCTGTGCATCACGGCGAACGCTAATTTCAACTCGAGTGGATAAGGCGTTAACAACAGAAATACCCACCCCATGTAAACCACCCGAAAACTGGTAGTTTTTGTTGGAAAACTTACCACCTGCGTGCAACTTGGTCAGAATGAGTTCAACCCCAGGCATGCCTTCTTCAGGGTGAATATCCACCGGCATACCACGTCCATCGTCGGTCACTTCAAGGGAGTTATCGTTATGGAGTACAACTTCAATTTTAGTCGCGTGCCCCGCCAGAGCTTCATCAACACTGTTATCAATGACTTCTTGCCCGAGGTGATTAGGTCTAGAGGTGTCGGTATACATACCTGGACGGCGTTTTACCGGGTCAAGTCCATTAAGGACCTCAATAGCGTCAGAAGTATATTGGTTGCTCATAGTCCACACATTTGGAGTTAAATAGAGCCAAAGTTAGCTCAAATTGATCATTGTATGTAACGGTATTACGTTACAACTGAATAAATTTACATATTTTATCTAATTGTTGTTCATAGCCGACAAAACTGTGGTCGCCATCAGGCTCTAAATGTAATTCACTGCTATGGTACTTATGCAGTGCTTGTCGATAATCTAACACTTCGTCACCAGTTTGCAACAGCACCAGGAAACGATCGGGGTGACGGATCACGTGAGTATTATACAAGGCAACATCATCTTGATGCTGCGGTAACACCTGATAATGCTCATTGGTGTAGGGATTATATTGAGGCCCGATAAACTCTTCAAATAATTCGAACGGTTTTACCGCCGGATTAATCAATACCGCTCTGCCACCATAGGTTTCGGCCAAATAACTGGCAAAATAGCCACCTAACGACGAGCCAATAAAGCGCAACACCTGACCTTGCTGTTTAGCTTGCTCAGTGATGTTGCACAGTAACATCATTGCGGCTGTGGGTGATGACGGTAATTGTGGTTGCTGAAAATCGACTTGTGGATAATGTTGCTGAATATACAGTGCGGTTTGCATGGCCTTGTCTGACCGCGGGGAACTATTAAAACCATGTATATAGAGCAGCATATTCCCTCGCGAGACGGTTAATGAGTACTAAGCGCCTCCTATTTTACATAAGATGACGCAGTAAACTAGTATCCGCTGGCCTCATTGTCTGGCGCAAAACGATTACCAGGCACGCGATATACGTTAGTACGAATGCTACCATCGCCTGCCAACTCCAGCAAACGATAACCAGGTTGAAGATGATCTAAGGCGAAATAGGATGACAATGGCTTAAATTGTATACACGTTGATGGTGTCGCCATCAATGGAATATGGCCATGAGGCCCAAGATGAGTTCTATCGACTTGCTGATGAACATGTCCCCACAGAATGCCTTTTACCTGCGGGTAACGGCTTGTACGTTGCAAAAAGTCTGCTCCATTCATCATGCAATGCTGATCTAACCAGGCGCACTGCATTAAAATAGGATTATGATGCATCACTAACAGTACATGCTTATTCGGTTCAGCCTTGATAGCTGCGTCGATTAAGGCAAACTGCTGCTCGCCCATATAACCACCAGGCTTACCTGAAACAGTGGAGTCGAGCATAAGTATCAGCCAGTTGCCAATGATAATTCTTTGCTGACCAAACACTTTTTCACCTTGCATGCGCAAGCTCATTAAGCGAGGGTCATCATGATTACCAGGTAAATAATGGCAAGGCAGATCTAACATCTCAATCTTATGCACAAAATGCTGATAAGATTCAGGTGAATAATCTTGGCTAATATCACCCGTAGCCAATAAAAGATGGGCTGGATATTGAGTGGCGATAAAGGTATTTAACACGGCTTGAAGGCTTTGCGCCGTGTTAACGCCCAATAATTGACCTTCAGGATCAGCAAAAAGATGCGGATCAGTAACTTGTACTAATCGCACAGGCTCATTTTCAGCAACAGAATAATGCACTGCGTCTTTAAGCACAAAAGATTCCTAACATGGTAAAAAGAATAAAAAAGCTATGATTGGAAACTCACTCTCCTAGACCCAATCTTCAACAGCTCCTCAAGGAATGCATTCACTTGAAATTTTTCATCGCTATGATGCATATGTAGATTAGGATAATCATACACTGGCTTTAAACGATAAATCTGTTGGCTAGTTAACACTTCTGCTAATTGCGCATCATGATAGATACGAACAATGGCTTTTGGAGATTTAAAAAAATGTCCATTTGGTATCGGGCGCGAAATTTCGATTAACTGAGTATACTTAGTATTTTCAATAAGATTAATCGATAAAGTGCCAAACTCACCGTCAACCTGCCACGGCACATTGACGTTAATTTGTTCAGGTAACCACTTTAAAATATGTGCATAATTTCGACCACAGACTGCTAAAAAAGCACTGATGTTGGGTTGATATTTTTGCTTTTTTTTGAGGTTAAACTCTGCCACTCGATCGTTCCTATCTTGATCATTATCACGTTCAATAACTAAAGTGCCTGACGAATTCTTTGGTAGTTGAGCATCAACCATTGGATACCTAATACCGTCGAAGCATTGTCAATACGACCATTATTAACCCACTCATAAGCTTGTTCGCGACTGACAACATGGACTCGAATATCTTCATTTTCACACTCAAGACCGTGTATACCGCTAGCTTTGGTTGTATCAACATGCCCCCAGAACAAATGAAAACGCTCAGAAGTGCCACCAGGACTGACTAAATAACTGTTTATAGGTGTTAACCCTAATAAACTTAATCCGGCTTCTTCGGCTAATTCACGTTCAGCGACTTGTTCTGGTAATTCGCCAGGCTCAATCATACCTGCCACTAACTCAAGAAGCCAGATTGATTTAGTGGTTGCTAATGCAGGAACCCTAATTTGTTCAATCAGTACAATTTCATCACGAACAGGATCATATGGCAGTACCACCACCGCATGACCTCGTTCAAACACTTCACGGGTAACTTCACCGCTCCAACCACCTTTAAACAACTTATGTTTGAAGGTGTATTCGTCTAACTGAAAAAAACCTTTATACAATACTTTTTTAGATATAAGACTAAAACCTGACTCTGCGTCAAAGCTTGGGACCACGGGTTGCTCGAACATATTTATCCTTGCCTATCAAAACGTAAACAGTCTTATCATTTTGACAGTTTAAATTAACATAATTAATAACTAAGCATTTAAGCTTGCCTAAGCAAAAATAGGCCGAATTAAAATAAAATCTGTTACACTTCAAATTTGACTTGAAAATGAAAAAATCACTACTATTAAGTAGTACACAATTAGTCGTGAGCATAGTAGTGCACAATTATTAACTAGTGCACAATATGTCGATAATCAGCATATCGCGAACAACATATTGTGAACATTAATAATGAGCAATAAATCTCGATATTGAACCACGATATCTTTAGCAAATTATTGTACATAACCATAAAACAAGTCAGTTAACGCAGATTGCCGCGTTAAGGATGAATGATGTTAACTCATTCACTTAATGAAGGGCATGACCAAATTTATAAGTTACTTAACACCTCAGCATACCGAGGCATTGTCTAAAAAGGGCAGCAAATGAAATTCAAAATTGGTTCATTATACGCAGCATTAGCATTTGCTATCGCAGCACCAGCAGCACAAGCTGATGAT
Source organism: Shewanella sp. SR43-4 (assembly GCF_014163845.1). NCBI lineage: Bacteria > Pseudomonadati > Pseudomonadota > Gammaproteobacteria > Alteromonadales > Shewanellaceae > Shewanella > Shewanella sp. SR43-4. The sequence goes on from NZ_JACJEB010000001.1 coordinate 166,704, forward strand.
TTACTTCAAATATATCAGCAAGCACTTACTAGCGACCCTATCGTTTTACAAGCCAAAGCACAGCGTGATGCGTTATACGAAACCATTCAAGAGAATCGTGCACCGTTATTACCAAAAATAAGTGCAAACGTTGGCTATGCTAAAGCGTGGAATGACCCTTTAGAAGACACCGACGGTTTAACCGGTGGTGTTAGTTTAACTCAAGTTATCTACGATCACAGTGCATGGGTTGGTTTAGACCTTGCTGAAATGGCAGCATCTCAAGCAGATTCTGCTTATGCATCAACATTACAATCACTCATTACCCGTGTCACGAAAGCGTATTTTGATGTTTTAACCGCTAAAGACAACTATGAATTCCAAGGTGCTGAGAAAGCGGCAATTGAACGTCAACTTGAGCAAACTAAACAACGCTTTGCCGTAGGTCTAACCGCCATTACCGATGTTCATGAAGCACAAGCACAGTATGACTTAGCTTCAGCATTGGAAATTCAAGCGCAAAACACCTTAGACAACAGCTATGAAGCATTACGTGAAATTACTGGTATAGATCACAAATCAATTAATATTCTTGATACTAGCCGTTTTTCAGCAGGTTCTCCTGCCCCAGCAGCATCTGCTGGTTGGTTAAAAATGGCTGAAACAAATAGCATCGATTTAATGACTCAGCGTATTGCTAAAGATATCGCCAACGAAACCATTAAATTGTACAAAGCGGGTCATATGCCGTCATTGAACTTAAATGCTGGTTACAACAAAGGTGTTGATCAAACGCCAGGCCCAGATTACGACAATGCTAATATTGGTGTGACCTTGAGCATTCCACTTTTCGAAGGTTTTAAAGTGACTTCGCAAGTGAAACAAGCTCAATTCAGATATGTTGAAGCTAGCGAGAAACTAGAACAAACTCATCGCAGCGTGACTAAAAACGTGCGTAATAACTTTAACAACGTTACCGCTTCTATCAGTTCAATTAAAGCGTATGAGCAATCTGTGATTTCGTCTGAAAGTGCACTGAAAGCGACTCAAGCGGGTTTTGAAGTCGGTACTCGTACAATTGTTGATGTACTGAACCGTACACGTGACTTATATGATTCAAAGCGCCAACTATCTCAAGCACGTTATGGTTATATTAACTCAATACTAGCCCTTAAACAGGCTGCTGGTACGTTGAACGAAGATGATGTTATCTCGATTAACAGCGGACTGATTGCTCAGTAGCCATTAACCGCACATAAAAAAACCGCCTATTGGCGGTTTTTTTATTGGCATAATATTGTTAATCAATTTTATGCTGATTCCCTAGTACGGTTTAACGCTATGCCGAATTAAAAAACTAATTCTACACCAGCAAATGCGCCACTAAACTGAGTATTTTGTGACACACCAGAGAAGTTATTCACATCAAAATTAAACTCGCGGTAACCAACACGAACAGAAGTATCAACAGCTAAACCGTCAAACTGCCATCCTAAACCAGCGCCGTAGTCATACACATTAGATTCATCTAAACCTAACATCACATCAGCAAAGCCAAATAAGCCTAAGCCAATCATACCGACTTGTGCACTGGCGTATCCCATTACAATACCACTGTCGATATTGACTTCTTCAGGGTGGCCAGCATCACTAATGCGTAATGAACCATTCATTAATTTATAGGCAGCGCCTAAATCAACAGACACTAAATCGTTATCAAGAATTTCGTAATACAACACAAAGTCAGTATTACTTAAGTCATTAGTAACAGATGTTGCACCAGTAAAATTGTGACCGTTAAAGTTAAAATCGGCATTGGCAATACCAGCGCTCGACTCAAGACGATTTTCACGAATTTTAACATTCGGCACAAACGGTAATGGATGCTCAACGGCAATCCACACGCTACCTTGTGATGAATCATCATTAAAGCTGTGAGCAACACCACTATCATCATTAAATGTGTTTGTGGTGTCAGCCTGCCAGTAATCAGCGCCTACTTTAAAACCCAATACAGTTGCCGCATGCGCCGATGACACACTTAATAGGCCCACTACTGCTGTGGCAAGAAGAGTCTTTTTCATCATTATCCTTGTGAGAGTAAGTTAGTTAAATCAATTACCGCGGCATTTGCACGCGAAATATAATTAGCCATCACCAACGAGTGATTAGCCACTAAACCAAAACCATTTCCATTAAGAACCAAAGGGCTCCAAACTGTTTGCTGAGTTGCTTCAAGTTCACGAATAATTTGACGTAAACTGACCTCAGCATTTTTCTTTTCTAATACGTCGGCAAAATCCACTTCAATGGCGCGCATAAAGTTCAATAATGCCCAAGCTGAACCACGACTTTCATAAAATACGTCATCAATTTTCCACCAACTGGTTTTAACTTCATTACTTGTTAAACCAGGAGTCGATTGACGAGCAGAGATATCACCTGCTAAATCAGTATTTAATCGCTCTTGACCCACACTGGCAGATAAATTTTGTGACATGCTGCCTAAGCGTTTCTGAACTTCTTTAAGCCATTCGTTCAAGTTGTCTGCACGGGCATAAAACTGGGCATTATTGTTATCTGCATCGCTGATTTTAGCGCGATAAAGTTTCAGCAATTTGATTGCATCACGATATTCACCTTCGGCACTAGGCACTAACCAGCTGGTGTTGTCGATGTTTAATTTCGAATGTGCCGCTAATAAATCACTATCTGCAGAAGACTGCGACTGTGAGCGACTAAACTCTTTACGCATTATAAGCGCTAAATCGCGCACTTGCTCTAATGCACCAAATTCAAATGCAGGCATATTATCCATCATTACCGACGGAGGCATAATATCATTAGATAGCCAACCACCTGGTTTATCCAGCAAGGTTTCCATGGTGGCAATTAATGACGTTGTTGTAGCATAGCCCACAATTAACTTGCCACTATCTGTTTGCTGCGATGCCGGTTTAATCGGATCTGGTTCAATACTCCACCATACACTGACAAAATAAAGTACTAAACCAATCACACCAACAACGGCTAAAATCTTATTCCTTGTTACTTGCATCAATATAACTCCTTAATGATGGTGATGATGTTCAACAGTCTCGTCATGTTGAGTCGCGGCTTGTTTAAGCACGGGAAGCTCAATCATAAGTTGCTGACCATCTTCAAAAATTAATTCTAAAGCCACATTATCATTTACGGCCAAAGGCGCAATTAACGACAACAACATCACATGGTCACCAGTAGGTTGCAAGGTTAACGCCCCGTGAGACGGTATGGTAAACCCTTCAACCTGGCGCATTTTAATCATGCCATCTTCTTTTAGAATTGTGTGTAACTGTGCCACTTTTGCCGCACTTGTCTTCACGCCAACAAGCTTAACATCGCTATTGTTGTGATTTTCTAAGGTAAAATAAGCAGCGGTGTTAGGCACACTCGCAGGCATGGCTCTAACATACCCATCAACTAACATTACGTTAGCTGTGGCTGCGAATGATATTGATGATAACACTAAAAAGTTAAACAGATGTTTGAATATTGCTTTCAATGTCTTAAACTCCATGCAATTCCACTCGCGTTCATTAAAGGAAACTACGAATGAATCATATTCAGGTAAGAGATGATCAAGGCGTACGTATCATCAGTTTTAATCGTCCAGAAAAGCGCAATGCCTTTAATCTAGAAATGTATCAGCAATTTACAGAATACCTGATCCAAGGTGAAGCAGACAATGATATTCGTGCCTTTATGTTTCATGGTACAGAAAACTGTTTTACCTCTGGTAATGATATCGTAGATTTCCTCCAAAGTGGCGCCTTAGATGATAATCATCCAACCGTTAAATTCTTGTTTTGTTTATTAGATCTTAAAAAACCTGTGGTCGCTGCGGTAACGGGGGCGGCGGTGGGAATTGGTACAACTTTGCTGCTGCATTGTGACTTAGTGTACGCCGATAATAATGCTAAATTTCAAATGCCTTTTGTTCATTTAGCCTTGGTACCAGAAGCCGCTTCGAGCATATTATTACCATTAATTGTTGGCCAACAAAAAGCAGCCGAACTCATTTTACTTGGCGAAGCCTTCGATGCACAAACTGCGGCGGATTTAAATATTATTAACCGCGTGGTGGCCCAAGACGAGCTGATTAGCTTCAGTTTAGCCCAGGCAAAAAAATTGGCCGCACTGCCACCCTTATCTATGCAAGCATCAAAACGGCTTTTACGTCATAACCAGGCTGAAGTTAAAGCCCAGATGAAATTAGAATTAGTTGAGTTTGCAGAGCGTCTACAAAGCGATGAAGCAAAACAGCGCTTCCAAGCTTTCTTAAAAAAATAAATCCATTGACACTATAATCTCTCTGCGGGGAAGTTAATATCCCCGCTTACCCAACACTGGGTAAGCCTTAAAATCGAGATATTTTTTGACTCATTACCACTGCAATCACAAAGTACGCTAACAAACTAATACTTGGGTTTGTTAATACTAATCCTATCGTTACGACTCGGGTCCAAAGTAATGACCAGCCATATTGTTTCGCTAACTTAGCCGAGACCCCACACACAATTCGGGTTTCATCTCGTAATCTATTGATTAAACGGTTCATATTATCCTCACGTATTGAACAAAGTTTATTGTTGTAAGCCATGACTTATCGGTTAAGCTTGGTCATTAATGCTTGGCCACAACAGCCAGCTGACTAACGTCGCACACAGTGCAAAACTGATAACTGGCAATAACAATAACGACATTAATGGCAGCACCAAGCCTATATTTATCAGCCAATCCATTACTTATTCTCAGCAGCAACAGTGGCACTAACTTTTGGCTGTTCAAAACTAGCAAACTCTAATGCCGAATTAATTTCATAAACTTGTTCAGCAATTTGGGTTTGTAACGACAGCATTAACTCTTGCTTCACATTTGAAATCATCTCCTGGCTTACTTGAGTCATATTTTGCTCTAGCACTGCAACCGTGTTAGAAATTGAAATTTCATCAGCTTGTGCCGAAGCACTGGCAGTGACAAGTAATGCTGCAGCAATTGATAATTGAACACTACGGCGAATCACGTTGGTTAAAGTAAACATAATGGCATCCTTTCTTGTGTTGGTTTGTTGCAACTAAACACCCGCTTAGTTGATTACACAATAGGTATTACAAACGCCGTGCCAACTTTTAAACATAGTCATAAGTATATAATTTTAAAAACAAATAAATTAATTATTATTTAATCAACTGAACTAAATCCGTGAGCAAAAAACCAACAGGTAGTAAAATTAACCAGATAGTTAGTAAAAATGACCACCGATATTTATTCGCCGTGATACACGCCATAACGTGTGGTAATAAATGTTCAGATATCTGCGAGGGTTACTGTGGCAACAATCCATTAATTAATGAGTAGTGGCCGCTTAAGGGTGAGAGGATTATTGAGAGTCATGCTAAAAATAGCACTAATAATCATCACCTTAAGTGAAGGGTTTATTGCCACGATGTTACTTAAAGGAACAAACCAAAAAGCGCCTAACAATAGGCGCTTTTTCTCTGATAATAGCAGTTTTCAACATGTACGTTTGGGCGTTTATTTCACCACATATTCTTGTGAAATAACCAAAGCGATATCAAATAGCTTGGTCACTGCTAAGGGCTTCAGCATCAACAAACTCAGCAGCGGTTAACACAACCCCAATATCAGCATTAGGTTTATGAGCATTCTCACTTAAATGACGACGCCAGCCACGGGAACCCGGTAACCCTTGGAATAAACCAATCATGTGACGGGTAATATGGTTTAAACGACCGCCCTGGGCTAAATGAGCCTCAATATACGGCAACATTTGCTCAATCACTTGCTGACGAGTAATCACTGGTGTATCGAGTCCACACAACTGCTGATCCACTTGCGCCAATATATAAGGATTTTGATAAGCTTCACGCCCCACCATCACTCCATCTAGCTGGGCTAAATGCAGCTTAGATTCTTCAAGGGTTTTAATGCCACCGTTAATGCTAATGTTTAAGTGTGGATAATCACGCTTTAACTGATAAACCCGTTCATAATCTAACGGCGGAATTTCACGGTTTTCTTTCGGGCTTAACCCTTGTAACCAGGCTTTACGCGCATGAATCGTAAATGCACTACAGCCTCGTGCGCTGACAATTTCAATAAAATCAGTTAAAAACTGATAACTGTCTTGCTCGTCAATTCCAATACGGGTTTTTACCGTGATCGGAATATCGGTGACTTGCTTCATGGCATCAACACATTGCGCAACTAACTCAGGCTCGGCCATTAAACACGCACCAAAGCGACCATTCTGCACTCTATCAGATGGACAGCCTACATTGAGGTTTACTTCATCATAACCGCGCTCAGCAGCTAACTTAGCACACGCTGCCAAATCTACCGCGTTAGAGCCCCCCAACTGTAATGCCACTGGATGCTCTTGCTCGTTATAAGCTAAATAGTCGCCCTTACCTTGTAATATGGCACCCGTGGTGATCATCTCGGTATACAGCAACGCCTTGCTCGACATTAAGCGGGCAAAGTAGCGATAGTGGCGATCAGTCCAATCCAGCATCGGCGCTATGGAAAAGGTGCGATCAAGCGTATCTGTTGGTATGACTAGCTTTGGCGTTGTATTCACTGAATTTTTTACACTCATAATTTGCGGTATTGATGCACGTTTTTAGATGCACTTAGTTAATCGGTTATGCACAAGGAGCCAGTAAGAAAGTTATAAATTAAGCAAATACAACTAGGCAGCCCTAAATAATGGCTAATTATATCATTAACCCGTCATTGAGTAACAAGTGTCTACGGATTTAGGTTTAGGAAAAGATAAAGGTGCGATCTAGCGTATACGTTAGTATGACTAGCTTTTTCGTTGTATTTAAAGAATTAACGGCTCTCACATTTTGAGTTTATTTTAGACGTTTTTAGACGCCAAGGAACCCTAATACATTGGAAAAATGGAAATGGAGAACCCGAAGTGATGACGTCTTATAGCATTCAAAAAAGTGACAAAGCTAATGGTGCAAGTAAGTATCGTTGCTTAATTCGCAAAAAAGCTACCTGTTAGTAGCAACGGTTATTGTTTAGTTTGTTTAGTTTATAATTGTTTTAATTCAGATCTAAGCGCAGATATTTGACGGTCTATGGATTCGACTTCTGTACTTCCCTGTTGCATCACAGCAGTCATTTCTTGCGCTAAACTTTGCTGCCAAGTTGCCCCTGCTAAATTATTATTAGCTCGCTTACCTGTTGTACGCAATTGCTCGATCTTGTCATCACGATCTTTGAACGCTTTTTTCCTTTCTTTTTCAAGGTTTCTAATTTCCCGTTCAATTTTTTGTTTACGTAAGTATTGAGCGATTTCAGCTTTTTTATCACGCGGATTAACACTAGTATCCTGCAGCCTTGCATCTGTAGTCTCGTTAGTTAGGTTTTCAGGATAACCTCTTGATGGTGCAACTACGCTACCTACATTACTTAAATCTAACGGTTCGCTTTGGTCGTCGCACGGGTCAGCTTGATATTTACCATCCGCACACTTATATACTTCTGCGGAAGCAGAAGCAGACACCATGATTAAAATAACGATTAATGATTTTCCATCCATAGAACACCTCTTATTTAGTTATTTTTATTGTACAACGGTATGATTTCTGAACAAAACTAAATTGAAATTTATGAAACCTAATCCAAAACAATAGTTTAAGGTTGCAAAAACAGAGAAAACGAAGGTTTATCTTCTTACCACTTTTTCAAGACGGCAGTTTTCACGATAGCACTTTTGCTTAACCAAATAGAAAAGCTCTCGCCTACGGGCACTTAACCCAGTCTCACGCGACCTATCTTTATTTGTTATATACCGTTTGGTTGCTCGATACTATGCTCAGTTGGTTGCGGTGTTATGGTCATGACTTTAACACCTTTTGGTGATTCAAAACGGTGCCAAACATCTTTGGGGATAACCAACATTTGCCCCGTCGATAAAAGGTTACGTTGCTCTACGTTACCATCCAAAAGGATTAATGTAGTTTCTCCGCCTAAAACCTGAACAAACTCATCACCTTTTGGATGCTTTTCCCACTCACTAAACCCAGAATAATGAGCGATATATACTCCACCATCGCTATACTCAGATAACAGTGCAAAAGCATTTTTTGCTTGTTCATTAGTGGTTTCTGGCGTTCTATCTTTGAGAAACTCAACTCGTGAAAATTGATCGTTTATGGTGATTGCTACAGATTTCGACACTTGCTTGATCCTTGTGCTACATAACGTTCTAGTATTTGTGTACTGCGCTGTTTGCAAAGCATAAATCACTTATTGGACTTAGCCATTGCCGAGTTCAGATTAGTTGGTACGCTTTATACTGTAGGAGTTTTGTTTTTTGAGCGCGGTCTCACGCTTACAAAGCAGGTTTGAATAGATTGATACTGACAAGTGTTTAAGTCTTTCATTGAAATCCCTTTTTTATTGCTGTGTTCCATCACACTGTTTTTAGTTTAGCTGATTCAATGAGGATAATACACTCAATTGAAGCTCCATTTAGCTCAGCGCAGCAGCTTAGTTCAACGCGGTAATGAGGTGTGAGCAACGCCAGCACCGAAACTATTACACCGTAAACATAAAACCCAGTCTTTAGCTGATAATGCCAAATGTTAGGAACCATTCTTAAATGCTTTATTAGCATTCTGGTTTAAAGTGGTAATCCTGAAGCTTTTGAAGCCCTTTACCCATCAAAACTATGACAACAGAACCGACTAATACAGGGGTAACCAAAAACAACCATCCTTGCCCTGAAAGCATAATTAGAATTGGATTTGCTCCAGCAGGTGGGTGGGTTGTTTTGCAAACCAACATACTGGTAACACCTAACCCCGTCGCTATTGCGACTGTAACCGGAGTTACGCCTATGTATTGGTAGAAAAACACTCCGATAAATGCCGTTATCAAATGTCCAAAAATAACATTTTTTGGCTGAGCCAATGGACTACTTGGCACACCAAATACAAGCACTGCAGTAGCTCCAAATGGAGCCATAATTAATACAGCATTATCCATGTTAGCTTCAATTAATGACAATAAACCAATGGTAAATGACGCCCCGATCCCAGCAATTACAGCTAACAAATAACGATTCATATAAACACCCAAAAAGTAGAACGACTTGTCTACCGGCAATTGTAGACAAGTCGTTCTACTTTTGTCAATATAAGGACAACTAGTTTTATGGAAATCATGATGAGCAAGAAACGTGAGCTACTGTTAAACACAGCGCTAGATCTTTTTTACCGACAAGGTATTAACTCAATTGGAATTAACGAAGTCATTAAGGTATCAGGAGTAGCTAAAAAAACTCTATACAATCACTTTAACGGCAAAGACGATTTGATCATGGCTGCGTTAAACCAAAGACATCAAATCTTCATGAACTGGCTAGAGCGTAAGCTAGGACAAACAACAAGCGACCATGAGTTAATCGATGTTCTATTCCAATCGTTACACAGTTGGTTTAGTGGAAATGAAGCTGAACTAGGTGGTTTTAGAGGATGCTTTTTCATCAATACGTCAGCAGAATTTAGTAACCCAGAAAGCGATATTTCTCGCTATTGCTGTTACCACAAAGAACAAGTACGCCAGCTTATTCAAAACAAACTAAACAATGCTTCACCGGATCTCATAAATGCTATCTGTTTACTTAAAGAAGGCGCCATCACGACTGCATATATGACAGGGAAAAGTGCTGAAATAGTCCAGAGTAGTGTAAATATTTTGCATCGCCTTGAGTGCTAACGGCTTATGTAAGGGACGTTTTGATAACCTCTGGCCGTTTAACACCATACCAAACAGCTCAAACTCTTTATCTGTGATTAATTTAATAAAGAGTACATCTCAAGTGTTTGGGCGGGTTTCACACTTGAGATAAGAACGCCACTTCGCGCGGCCTATCCTTATTTGTTAAACGAAGATTTGCTGCTGTCCAATCTCTTGAGCAAAACCACCGACCAACACCTTGAGAGTCGCTAATTCATTTGACTCAACTGAAGCTGTAATGATTGAAACACAGTTCATTGCCCTACCTTGCTCGAAAGTAAAGTCAGTCATATGTTCACTACTAAGGTATTTACTTAGGTAGCATGCTAATGCTCCGCTAGCACTCCCTGTAGCTGATTCCTCTGGTATGCCAAACAAAGGCGCAAAGTTACGACAACTCGCTGTCAGGCCGCTTTTTCCCTCGCACAATTCAAAAGCATGCAGACCAACTAAATCATGTTTTTTACAGAATTCACTGAGTAAATGTTCATTTACCTGGATTTTATCAAGATACCCAAATGGCACTGGAACCATAATATCAGGCAGGCCTGTTGAAATAACCTCGATTGGTAATTGAGTTGACGCTAACGTTTTCACGTCAATGCCAATTAACTCTGATATAGCCTCGTACCCAAAAACCCCAAGATATTTAGGTAGCTTTTGCTCCATCACTATTTGACCATTAGACGCTATTGTAACAGCAAGTAAACCGACTTTAGTCCTTTGGACATATCGCCCTGCGGTGATGATTCCTTTTTTATACATTATTGAGAATGCAGCTAAGGTAGCGTGCCCACAGAAGTCAACTTCACCCGTTATGGTAAAAAAAGACAAGCCAAAGTCGACTTCGTCATCTTGAGATACAAAAGCAGTTTCTGAATAACCAACAACCTGTGCTATTGCTAACTTTTGTTCGTTAGACAAATTATCTGCCTGCAATACTACGCCTGCAGGGTTTCCTCCGCTTCCATTGGCAGTAAAGGAATTAACCAAAAAAGCGTCAACTTTCATCAATCTCTATTTCTCCGTATTAAGCTGATTGAACGGCTCGAGCGATAAGTTAACCCGCTTAAGCTATTGATTTATCTCATCCTAGATTGACCATATTATTGATACAAAACGATTAAATTATCAACAAGATAGGCTTAAGAAATCAGTAATGTAAATACATTATCAATGTGTAAATCTCTCAATTTCAACTTAATATTTGTTTTTGCAACTGACGTCTCTTTCAATTTCATTTTTGTGTTCTAAGCTTGAAGCTGTATTCCATTTTGCTGATATAGTAAGCATTTATAAAAATCAGTAACTATGATGGTTTATCATGATAGGGTCGTGTAACGTGATGTTCTGTCTATTCTCTGCCTATGACCTATCGCCAATTTTTGAATCTAGAAGGATCGCTTAGCCTATGAACGTTGAATTCATTAACCCATTCCTTGTTTCTTTAATCAATGTTATCTCAACCATGGCAACTATTGAGTTAACGCCTGGTAAGCCACAATTGAAAAATCATGATATTGCAAAAGGTGACGTATCAGGCTTAATGGGCATGATAAGTCCTAAAACCCGCGGCTCACTGTCGATTACCTTCGAACAGTCATTAATTCTTGAAATAATGAACAATATGCTAGGGGAAAAACCAGAATCCATTAACGAGGACATAACCGATTTAGTCGGTGAAATAACCAATATGGTGACGGGTGGAGCTAAAAATTTATTAAGTGAAAAAGGGTATGATTTTGATATGGCCACTCCGGCCGTCGTCTCTGGCAAAAATCATACTATTTCCCACAAAGCCCGCGGCAAAAAAATTATGATGCCCTTTAGTCATAAGCACGGCAATGTGTTTATCGAAATTTGTTTTGAAGATGTATAAGCTTGTAAAGACGAATAATATTTCAGCTAAAATGGTGCCGCATAAACTAAAATGCCCAAGACGCAACAGCGTATTGGGCAAAACGCAGCATGGTTACGTTGCTAGTCAAGTAACTCAACCACTACCCGTGGGGTTAATTTAGTCACTAACTCATAAGCAATAGTGCCAATATGCTCAGCTACTTCCTCTACCGCGAGGGTTTTACCCCAAAGCTGCACGCTGTCACCGACTTTATCTTGCGCATCTGCGCCCAGATCTACCGTTAGCATATCCATCGATACTCGGCCAACAATTGGCACCCTGCGGCCATTAATCCACACCGGTGTACCTTCTGGCGCATTACGCGGATATCCATCACCGTAACCCATAGCCACCACACCTAAGCGGGTATCTTGTTTCGCGGTCCACACGGCACCGTAGCCCACGCTATCACCGGCTTTATGCTCACGAACAGCAATTAAATTAGACACCAGTTCCATAGCCGGAATCAGTTGATGGTTAATCCCTTTGTCGCCAACAACTGGAGATATACCATAAAGTGCGATGCCTGGTCTTATCCAATCTGCTTGGCTTAATGGCCAAAATAATGTTCCGGCTGAATTGGCTAAAGTACGATCGCCATCTAAGTGACTTGTCAGTTGTTCAAAGGCATCCATCTGCTTTTGAGTCAGCTGATTATCAGGTTCGTCTGCACAGGCAAAATGGGTCATCAAATGGATCGGTTTAGCCACTTGTGGGCAAGCCATTAAACGCTGATATATGCCGGAAAACTGCTCTAAACTAAAGCCGATACGATGCATACCGGTATCGATTTTTATCCATACGGTGACCGGATTATCGAGCTTAATGGTTTCAAGCATTTGCAGTTGTGATTCATGATGCACAACAGTGTCGATATTATGGGTGACCAACAACGGCAAGTCAGACTGGCGGAAAAAACCTTCTAATAATAGAAGCTTACCTTTTACGCCACCGTCTCTGAGCTCCAATGCTTCTTCCAGCCTTGCTAAACCAAAGCCATCGGCGCCGCCGTAATATTTACCTGCACTTTCTATAAAATTTAATATGCCAACACTTTCTGCAACGTTTAGCAGACCATGGCCGTAACCATTGGCTTTAACCACAGCCATAATTTTGCTATCTGGTGCAATAAGACGCAGTTGTGCTAGGTTACTTTGTAATGCGTAACGACTGATTTCTGCACGAGGAAAAGGTTTCAATAGATTGCCTTAATTAACAATAAATAATATGGCGCGGCTTGCTGCCTGTTAGGAGGTTTAATGCCATAAAGAACCCCTCACTAACAGAAATAAACTCGTATCATAAATAACGATACTAAAAACACAAATACAATCTAATCAATGATTAATCTTCTTCGAATTGCGGCCCAGCATAATTATCAAAACGAGAGAACTGACCTTGGAATACCAGTCGAATTCGCCCAATTGGCCCGTTACGCTGTTTACCAATAATGATTTCAGCGGTGCCTTTATCTTCTGAGCTGTCGTTATACACTTCGTCACGATAGATAAACATGATCAAATCGGCATCTTGCTCAATAGCACCCGATTCACGCAAGTCAGAGTTAATTGGGCGCTTATCGGCACGTTGCTCTAGCGAGCGGTTAAGCTGTGATAAAGCAATAACAGGCACTTCTAACTCTTTGGCTAAAGCTTTTAATGAACGAGAGATTTCTGAAATTTCTAAAGTACGATTATCTTTTAACGCTGGCACCTGCATTAACTGCAGGTAATCGATCATGATCATTGATAAGCCGCCATGCTCACGCGCAATCCGTCTGGCACGACTGCGAACTTCTGTCGGGGTTAACCCTGAGCCATCATCGATGTACATTTTACCTTGCTCAAGCATAATTCCCATGGTTGATGACACGCGAGCCCAATCTTCATCATCTAATTGACCTGTACGAATTTTGGTTTGATCAACCCGGCCGAGTGAGGCTAGCATACGCATCATGATCTGTTCTGATGGCATCTCGAGACTAAAAATAAGCACTGGTTTATCTTCATTCATGGCGGCTTGTTCGCACAAGTTCATCGCGAAGGTGGTTTTACCCATTGAAGGACGTGCGGCAACAATAATTAGGTCGCCAGACTGAAACCCGGCGGTCATTTTATCTAAGTCATTAAAACCACTTGAAACGCCGGTAACCCCGTTATGAGGATTGTTATAAAGCTGTTCAATCCTATCGACGGTTTTTTCAAGAATACTTTTAATGTTTTCCGGGCCTTCATTGGCATTGGTTCGCATTTCAGCAATTTTAAAGACTTTGGTTTCGGCTAAATCTAATAATGCACCAGAATCACGCCCTTCAGGATTGTAACCTGCATCAGCAATTTCATGAGCTACAGCAATCATGTCTCGCACCACGGCACGTTCGCGCACGATATCCGCATAAGATAAAATATTACCGGCACTGGGAGTATTTTTGGCAATTTCGCCTAAGTAAGCAAAGCCGCCGGCATCATCTAATTGATCTTCAATTTCGAGTTGTTCAGACACGGTAATCAAATCCAGCGGTTGGCCAGATTCCATTAAACGTTGCATTGCCGTAAAAATCATTCGATGAGAACGAGAATAAAAATCTTCTGGCACAACCGCTTCAGAAACACGATCCCACGCTTCAGCATCTAGCATCAACCCACCTAAGACGGATTGTTCAGCTTCAATAGAGTGAGGAGGCAATTTTAAGGCATTAACTTCTACATCTCTCTGCCTGTTTCTTGCTTTAAAAGCACCTTGCTGTGACATTAACACTCCCAATTTACAACGACTTTATAAAATATGGTATAACACCGTGGTGTAGCTTATTTCGCTGTCATTACGAATTCAAATGACAACTTCGTCAAACGCAAATAATCATTTAAGGAAAAATACATGCGTATCATACTCGTTGCAGCACTGGTGCTGACATCTGGCCTAGCTTTGGCCGATGAAGGCCAATGGCAGCCATATCAAATGCCATCCATTGCAGACAAACTTCAGCAACGTGGTATTGATATTCCCGCATCACAACTGGCCGACTTAGGGCAGTACCCAATGAATGCAGTCGTCAGTTTGGGCTATTGTACCGCCAGTTTTGTATCCCCCCAAGGCCTAGTTGTCACAAACCATCATTGTGCTTATCGCGGCATACAATATAACAGTAAAAAAGAACATAATTACCTCGCAAATGGCTTTTTAGCAAACACCCAAGCAGAGGAACCTTCCGCAGGGCCAAATGAACGTTTATACATTACCCAAGCAGTCACCAATGTGACCGATGAAGTAATGACTAACTTAAGCACCGAACCGATGGCTCGCTTTGAAGGCATAGAAACTAACAGTAAAGCCTTAATTAAACTCTGTGAAGCAGATGACAACTATCGATGTTCGGTTAACAGCTTTCATCATGGATTAGAATATTATCTGACAAAACAGTTAATTATTCGAGACGTGCGTTTGGTGTATGCACCACCCAAGAGTGTTGGCGGATTTGGCGGCGACATCGACAACTATGAATACCCTCGTCATTCTGGCGATTTTACTTTTTTACGCGCCTATGTGGGTAAAGACGGTAAGCCAGCAACGTTTAATAAAAATAACGTGCCATACCGGCCTAAAAGCTATTTAAAAATTAATGCCGATGGAGTAAAAGCTGGCGATGGTATCTTTGTTGCCGGTTTTCCAGGTTCTACCAGCCGTTACAATTTAACCAGTGAACTACAATTTGCCAGTGATTGGATATACCCAACTTACGCAAAACGCTACCAATTACAAATTGACACCATCACTTTAATGGGTGATGTCGATAACGATATCGCGCTTAAATATGCCGGTACAATCGCCTCTATGGCTAACCGGATGAAGAAACTCAATGGCTTATTAGATGGTTTCAGCGCCACCGATATTGTCGGCATTAAGCAGCAACGTGAAAATGACTTTCTCGCTTGGCTTAAAAAAGATCATGGCGCTAACCAAGAGTTAATCAATAACCTTGAAGCGTTACTCGCCGAACAACATCAACAAATGCAAACTACTTATTTCTTTAAAAATGCCCAATCTAGCGAAATGCTCCACGCCGCGAGCAAGCTTTACCGTTTAGCTCAAGAAAGAAAGAAACCCAATGATCAACGTGAATCTGGGTTTCAGCTTCGTGATATGAAAATGTTTAAAGCGGCACTTAAACGTATCGATAGTAGCTTTGATCCGGTGGTTGATAAAATCTTGTGGTTACAAGACTTACAAGCCTATATCAGCCAACCACTTAAAAACGAAGTGTTTGATAATGCCTTAAGCATTTCAGATGATTTTGAAGAGCTAGAGTCAAAGGTTGAAGGCTTATATGCACTCACTGAGCTCACTGATCAGGCTAAACGCCTTGCATGGATGAGTAAAACAGCAGAGGAGTTTGAAGTTAGCGGAGACCCATTTATTCGATTAGCTGTGGCTATTTACGATACCAATATGGCTATGGAAAAGAGCGAAAAATTACTTTACGGTAAGCTTTCATCTGTTCGTCCGGAATACATGAAGGCGATTATTGACTATTACAAATCAAATAACTGGCCTGTATATCCTGATGCTAACCGTACCCTACGCATAACTTATGGCATGGTTGATGGTTACCAATCTAAAGATGCGTTATACAAGCAGCCATTTACTCGTTTAGCAGGCATTCTAGCTAAAAACACCGGTGAAGCTCCCTACAATGCCCCGACTAAGCTGTTAGATGCAATTAAAGCTGACGACTTAGGCAAACATCGCGTCACTTCAGTCTATAAACAGCAAAGCAGTTGTCAGTTTATGTCTTGTTTAGATAAGCCTGCTGATTTTAACTCTGTACCGGTTAATTTTTTATCTAGCGCCGACACCACTGGCGGCAACTCTGGCTCACCGGTATTTAATGGTAAAGGTGAATTAGTTGGGCTTAACTTCGACTCAACTTATGAAGCGATCACTAAAGACTGGTTCTTTAACCCCACGATCACTCGCGCCGTGCATGTCGATATTCGTTATATTTTGTGGATGATGGATAAAGTCGATCACGCTGATAACTTGATAAAAGAATTAACCTTAGTGACTAATACAGCAGGAGAAACCGAGATACCAGCAGATACAGCAACTGAGGCCACTATCGAAGCGAATACCAATTTAGAGAATGACACAGTCACTGAGTCAGTACCTGAATTAACCACCACAGCAGATACTGAAGATAAAGCTGAGTTCTCTGACCAAGCAATTGAAGCCGCGACAGAAGCACAAGTAACAACTGATCTCAGTGATGAATCAGCACCTGAATTAGTCCCTACAGAAGATACTGAAGATCAACTTGAGTTATCTAACCAAGCGCCAACTGAAGCCGCTGCTGGGGTCGTAAATGAAGCCGCAAATGAACCTCAAGCAGCAAGTGAAGCCGTCAACGAAGCAACTGATGAAGCAGAGGCTGCAACAGAACTCGCGATTGAATCTGAACTCTCGAGTGAATCAGCACCTAAATTGGTCCCTACCGTAGATATTGAAGATAAAGCTGAGTTACCTAACCAAGCGACAACTGAAGCCGCTGCTGGGGTCGCAAATAAAGCCGCCAATAAACCTCAAGCAGCAAGTGAAGTAGAAGCTGAAGTCATCAACGAAGCAACTAATGAAGCACAAGCAGAATCTGAACTCTCGAGTGAATCAGTACCTAAATTGGTCCCTACAGTAGATATTGAAGATAAAGCTGAGTTACCTAACCAAGTGACAACTGCAGCCGCTGCTGGGGTCGTAAATAAAGCCGCCAATAAATCTCCAGCAGCAAGTGAAGTAGAAGCTGAAGTCATCAACGAAGCAACTAATGAAGTACAAGCAGAAGCTGAACTCGCAACTGGATCAGTAACTGAAGCCGTCACTGACATACCAGAAAAGAAACCGACTGTGGTGGATTGAGCTTAAATAAACCATAACCAAGTGAACCTTATAGCAATGTTTACTTGGTTAACATTCATTAAATAGCACATTTAAACGACCGCGATATAACCAGATAGTGCATGGAAGTGTTGTTGGAAGTGGATGAGTATTAAATGATACCCATAAAAAAACACCGCCCGGAGGCGGTGTTTTTTATGGAGCTAAAACGTAATTAAGCTTCTGCAACGATAGAAATCTTAACAACAGCTTTAACTTCAGTGTGTACTTGAACTTCAACTTCGAAGTTACCAGTAGTGCGTAAAGCACCTAAAGGTAAACGAACTTCAGATTTAGCAAGTGCTACGCCAGCTGCAGTAACTGCATCAGCGATATCACGGTTGCCAATTGAGCCGAATAATTTACCTTCATCACCTGCTTTAGAAGCAATAACAACAGCTTCTAATGCAGTTAATTTTTCAGCACGAACTGTCGCAGCAGCTAATTCAGCAGCTACTTTAGCTTCTAATTCAGCACGACGAGTTTCAAATACTTCAGTGTTTGCTGCGTTTGCTACAACTGCTTTACCATAAGGTAAAAGGAAGTTACGAGCATAACCAGCTTTAACAGAAACTTGATCGCCTAGGCTACCTAAGTTTGCAACTTTATCTAGCAAAATAACATTCATTATCAAATCCTCTATATTCTATTAGGAATTAATACTGCAATATTACTGATGTAAATCAGTATATGGCAGTAGAGAAAGATAACGAGCACGCTTGATAGCGCGAGCTAGTTGGCGTTGATATCTAGCACTGGTACCAGTGATACGGCTAGGAACAATCTTGCCGCTTTCAGTGATGTAGTTCTTTAAAGTAACGATATCTTTATAATCAATCTCCACAACACCTTCAGCGGTGAAGCGGCAGAACTTGCGACGACGGAAATAACGTGCCATTTTGACAGTCTCCTAAGTTTTCAATTCGACATTTTCAGCATGCAAGACTAAACGGTTTTGTCCATTTCGCCCTTGTTGTAGTGAAAGAAACCCTTCAACATCAACTTGCACACCTGCTTGTAATTTATTTGCTACGCTATTAAAGCGCGGACCACTTAATATCACTTGGATCAAACAGTAGACGTTTCTCAACATTTCTACTTCTTGCCGCTGTGATTTATGCTCTACCGTTATCACCACATGGGCAATCCCGCTTGGGCTATCTAATCGTCTTGTACGAGTTATCGTGCCAGACAACACTAAGTGATTATTCAAAAAAAATTATTCAGCGTTTTCTTCAGCGCTTTCTTCTGCATTACGGTCATCAGAAGGTGAACGACGTGAATCACGTTCGTCTCTTGCTTTTGCCATAGGAGAAGCTTCAGTAACGGCCACTTTAGTGCGCATTACCATGTTACGCAGAACAGCGTCGTTGAAACGGAAAGCTGTTTCTAGTTCTTCGATAGACTCTGCAGATGCTTCTACGTTCAAAAGAACATAGTGAGCTTTATGTAGGTCTTGGATCGGGTAAGCCAATTGACGACGGCCCCAATCTTCTAAACGGTGGATTGTACCATTAGCAGCGGTGATAACACCGGTGTAACGCTCAATCATACCTGGGACTTGTTCACTTTGATCTGGGTGAACCATAAATACGATTTCATAATGACGCATTTATTGCTCCTTACGGTTAAGTAGCCTCTTTTCTGGCTCAGTCAGACCAATGTGGAGGCAAGGAACGAATTAAAGTGACTGATTTGAGCGCGCGATGATACATAAAGTGTACGATAAACTCAAGCACTAACTCACTCTTTTCAGCAATCTTGATTACAGGTATGATGGCCGCAGTCCGAAATACCGCGTTTACGCCATCAAGAATAAAACACTTTAATGATGACCATGAAAAACATAGTAACAACATGCTGCCTCTTTTTATTGTCTGCTCCGGCATGGGCCTTAGTTCCACCTGATTATCAGGAACCACCCAGCAGTTTTAATGCTGAGGTAGAAGCTGGCTTGCAATTAAATAGCGGTAACAACGAAACTAAAAACTTCAACGGTCGAACTTATTTAACTTATGATTCGAAGAACACTAAGCAAGAAGCAACATTAAAGGCTTATTATGCTGCTGATGGTAATGAGTCTACTGCTGAGCGTTACGAATTATACTTACAGTCTAACTACAAGCTAGAGCGCGGTTATATATTTGGCCGTGGTGAATTTACTTGGGATCAATTTGGTTCGTACACTCGAATATCTACTATTTCAACAGGTTATGGTTTTGATTTAATTAAGAACAATAGAACAAAACTGAGCCTTGAAGCTGGTCCGGGTTATCGTTACGACCAACCACAAGGCAGTGTTGCAGAACCCGATCCTGATGCAAACCGCGATATTATTTTACGTTCGGCGGCTAAATACACAGTTAAACTGCAAGAATACACTAGCTTTAATGCTGATGTGACAGCTGAAACAGGTCAGACTAATAATACCTTAACCCTTGATATGAGTTATAAAAACACCTTTATTCAAGATTGGGCATTTAAAATAGGTATGAATATCAAGTACACTGAAGTGGTTCCTGATGACAGTAAAAATACTGACACCATCACCACATTCAACTTGTTGTATACGTTTCAATAATTATTGACCTTAAATGAAGCGAAACAAGACCATTAATCAATGAGGCAAACGAGGCCTTACTGAAAAAATAAAGGCCAAGTTATGGACAGCCCGCTACGCAGTTTTGCCTCATTATATAGCACCACCTTTTTGATGGTGCTTGCTGCAGGTCTACTGACCACATACTTAGGCCTAAGTCTCACCACAATGCAGGTGCCACAAATATGGATTGGTGGCATGATGTCAGCTTACTATATTGGCCTAGTCTGCGGCTCTAAAGTTGGCCATAAACTGATTGCGCAAGTCGGTCATATTCGTGCTTTTGTTGCCTGTGCGGGCATAGTGACTGCCTCTGCATTGGGTCATGCCCTCATCGATAATTTAGCCATTTGGCTAGTATTGCGCCTCGCAGTGGGTATGGGAATGATGTGCCAATATATGGTGTTAGAAAGCTGGCTCAACGAGCAGGCAGAAAACAACCAACGTGGTACTGTTTTTGCGAGCTACATGATCGTATCTTATTTAGCGCTAATGGCTGGGCAAGGAGCTATTAGTTTATATCCCGATTTAGGCTTAGAGCCACTGTTGTTGATTGCCATCTGTTTTGCCTTATGTATCGTACCTATTTCGATCACGCGCAGAATTCACCCCGAACCGTTAACACCTGCCCCATTACAAATGGGACTCTATTGGAAAAGAGCGCCCCAAGCTCTGACAACCATAGCCTTAGGGAGCATGATAGTCGGCTGTTTTTATGGTTTGGCTCCCTCTTATGCCACGGCTAAAGGTATTGATCCTGAGCACGTTGCACTCTATATGTCGTGTACCATTTTTGCAGGATTGCTAGCCCAATGGCCAATGGGTAAATTATCCGATGTCATCTCTCGTAGCTTATTAATTCGAATTAACTGCGCTTTATTAGGCGTCATAGTGTTGATCATTACGATAATCCCATTCCACGCAGTATCTTCGTTAATATTAACCAGCTTATTTGGTATTTTAGCGTTTACCTTGTATCCATTAGCAACTGCATTAGCCAATTCGCGCGTTGAACAACATGAGCGGGTAGGGCTATCTGCCACAATCTTAGTCACCTTTGGTATTGGCGCAAGTATTGGTCCTTTAGTCGCTTCTGGCTTAATGCAAGCATTAGGTGATCAAATGCTATATGGATTTATGGCGATGTGCTCATTCACCTTATTGGCAAGGCTACTGTGGATTAATGTGCGTCAAAAAGCTGAGCAAACAAGTACTGGAGATTACATGATGGCAGGGGGCGACTTAGTCAGCTCACCATTAGCAGCATCATTTGATCCACGTGTTGACATTGAAATGGTCAACGAACAAATGATCAATCCCGCTGAAGATGCATTCGATGCCCAACCGGAATCAACCAATGATGAGTTTGATGATGCTGATGAGCAAGCTGAATATAATACCTCTTATGCCAGTGTGAGCGAAGAAACCTTGATACCAGAGGAGTTAGATGACGAGGATGTCGATAACGAAATTGGCAGACGCTAATGTTTTTTCTGGCTTTGATTGTAAAAGCTAAAGACTGACACCCATCAATAACCTAACACAAACTAAACTCGAGATAATAAAAAACGGCGATAAATATCGCCGTTTTTTTATGTCGTTCTACTGCAGGCAATAATTAACCTAAACGCTGCCTGACGGCTTCAAATAAGCACACCCCAGTGGCAACGGACACGTTAAGGCTCGACACACTGCCAGCCATTGGGATCGAAACCAACGAATCGCAGCCTTCGCGTGACAAACGACGCAAACCTTTATCTTCAGCACCCATAGCAATCGCTAGAGGCCCCTTAAGGTCCGCTTGGTATACATTACCATCTGCTTCGCCTGCTGTGCCGACAATCCAGACACCTTTGTCTTGAAGATGACGCATGGTACGAGCAAGATTGGTCACTTGGAATAACGGTACCGTTTCTGCTGCGCCACAAGCCACTTTGCTGACGGTTGAGGTTAATCCAACTGAATTATCTTTAGGTACAATAACCGCATGTACCCCAGCGGCATCGGCATTACGTAAGCAAGCACCAAGATTATGTGGGTCGGTTACACCGTCTAAAATGAGTAAAAAAGGCACTTCTGTTTTATCAAGTAATGCGTCTAAATCAGTTTCTGTCAAAGGTTTTACCGCTTTTACACGCGCGACAATACCTTGGTGTTGTGAGCTACCCGCTTTGTCGTCTAACACTTTACGTGCAGCACGTTGCAATGTAGTACCAAACGTTGATGCGATATTAATCAATGGCGTTAAGCGTTCGTCATCACGGCCTTGTAACAGCCAAAGTTCAATCACACGTTCAGGGCTATGATTTAATAATGCTTCAACGGCATGAATGCCAAAAATGGTATCTTGTTTTTTCATTTAATTACTTTCTCTTGCTGCGCTTGGCAGGGGTTTTCTTAACGCTAGAATTCGGTTTTGTGGTATCAGCTTTTTGCTCTGCCGCGGTGGACTTCTTAGCCGCCACTGGCTTGCTCGCAGGCGATGACGCTTTATTGCTTGAGCGACGTTTACTGGCCTTAGGCTTATCCGACTTAGATTTGTCTGACTTAGGTTTATCTGTCGACTTACCTTTACGTGCGGCTTTAGCCCCTTCAACATTCACTCGTTCACGAGCCGTTGAAGGCTTGCTGCCTTTACGTGCCGATTTGCCTGCGCCTTTACTATTGTCACCCACCATCAACAAGTCAATTTGACGATCATCAAGATTAACCGCAGCAACCTTAACAGTAACAGCATCACCCACTTGATACACTTGGCGAGTGTTTTCACCAACCAGTCGTTGACGCATTGGATCGAATTGGTAGTAGTCGCTGGCAAGGCTTGATATGTGTACTAAGCCATCAATAAATAATTCGTTTAATCTAACAAACAGACCAAAGCTAGTGACTGAAGCAATGACGGCATCAAAGGTATCACCGACGTGATCTTGCATGTATTCACATTTTAACCAATCACTGACATCGCGAGTGGCTTCATCTGCGCGGCGCTCAGTGGTTGAACATTCTTCACCTAATAGATCTAACTCTTCAAGCTGATAAAGATAACCGCCATCTTGAGTCCACTTGTCGGTGACATCGCCCTGCTCTTTTGCGAGTAAATACTTAATCACTCGATGTAAAATCAAATCAGGGTAACGACGAATTGGCGAAGTGAAATGCGAATACGCTTCTAATGCTAAACCAAAATGACCTTCGTTATCTGGGCTGTAAACAGCTTGGCGCATTGAGCGCAATAACATCACCTGAATTAACTCAAAGTCAGGACGGTCAGCAATTTTTAACATCAGATTTTGATAGTCAGTCGGGGTTGGCTCTAAGCCACCATCCATGCTTAAGCCGCGCTCAGCAAGAAACTCTTTAAAGTTAGCCAGTTTTTGTTCTGACGGCGCTTCATGCACACGATACAGCACCTCACCTTTGTGTTTTTTGACAAACTTTGCCGAAGCCACGTTGGCTAAAATCATACATTCTTCAATGATTTTATGCGCTTGGTTGCGGCCTCGTGGGACGATTTTGTCAATTTTACGCTGCTCATTAAAGATAAACTGCGTTTCTAAGGTTTCAAATGCAATAGCACCACGTTCAGCACGACGCTCATCTAAGGTGAGATATAACGACTGCAAACATAATAAATGTGGGAATAGCGCTTCATGCTCAGGGGCTATTGGGCCACCTTCTAGCATGTCAGCAACTTGGGTATAGGTAAAACGAGCATGAGAATGCATTACTGCTGGATAAAACTTGGTGCCCGATAACTTACCCGCTGCAGAAATTGTCATCTCAGCAACCATACATAAACGGTCGACTTTTGGCATTAATGAACACAAGCCATTAGATATTTTCTCAGGCAGCATAGGAATAACTTGCGACGGGAAATACACCGAATTACCACGTGCGCGCGCTTCAGTATCTAATGCTGAATCAGTACGTACATAATGGCTCACATCAGCTATCGCCACCCATAAACGCCAGCCGCCACTTGGTTTTGCTTCAGCATATACCGCATCATCAAAATCACGGGCATCTTCGCCATCAATAGTGACCAAGGGTAAATGGCGTAAATCGACGCGACCTAATTTATCTTCTTCGGTGACTTCGTCAGGAATACGTTTGAGTTTTTTCTCAATAATCGCTGACCAAGTGTGGGGTAAATCATAATTACGTAAGGCAATTTCAATTTCCATACCCGGTGCCATGGTCTTACCCAGGACTTCGGTCACTTTCGCTGCCGCTTTAACAAAACGACCAGGGCGACGGGTTAACTCAACCACCACCACATCACCGGCGCGGGCGCCTAGGGTATCTTCGCTGGCGATTAATATTTCTTGGGTGATGCGTCTGTCATCTGCAATCACAAAGCCCATACCGGCGTCGACGTGGTAACGGCCAACTAAGGCAGCGGTTCGCTCATGAACTAAGCGCACAATTCGAGCTTCACGACGACCACGACGATCAGTACCCGCTTTTTGTGCTAGCACTTTATCGCCATGGAAATACATCAGCATATCGCGATTACTGATAAATAAGTCATCACCGCCTTCATCAGGCTTAAAGAAGCCAAATCCATCGCGGTGGCCTAAAACGGTACCAGACAATAAATCCATACGCTCAGGTAAGCCATAGCTTTGCCCGCGAGTAAAGACTAACTGGCCATCACGTTCCATCGCACGTAAACGACGACGAAGTGCTTCTAATGGCACTTCATCGGTAATGGATAATGCTTCAGCTATTTTATCGCGGGTAACAGGAGACTTTTGGGCACGCAAGTATTCTAAAATATACTCACGGCTAGGAATAGGATTGTCGTACTTGTCTTGTTCTCTCTCAAAATGAGGATCGTTGATCATTCAATTTCCAAATAATTCGCTCCATATTGTGGAGCCTTTAACGTGTGTACAGCTGTGGCTGCTGTGCCCTGGCCACTATACTGGCAGGCATTTTTGCAGCGAGCATCTGTAATAAAGACGAAGCTTTTTTCTGTTGAGCATCGTCATCAAATATACTGTTATATAACCAATGATAGCCAAGTTCATAATCGGCAGGACTTCCATAGCCTTCACCAAATAAACGAACTAATGTCATTCTTGCGGTTAAATCCCCATTAGCTGCCGCAGGCAACACATATTGCACTGCACGATTGGGATCTTTAACCACTAGTTTACCGCGATAATAATAATCTGCCAATTTTACCATCGCTTCAGCACTGCCTTGCTCGGCAGAAGTTTGCAGCAATGCCATACCGCGTGAAGGATGAGCCTTAACACACACACCGTTATTAAGCATTTCACCCCATAAAAACTGATACATGGGTTGCTGTAATACTTCAGCACGGGCTTCAATATCTTGAACCAACTGACAGTCGTCTGCTTTGACGCGTTGTAAATATTGATTTGAGCGGATGAGCGAAATCAATTGTTGATCGCTATAGATATCGACGGCTTCTGTCACCGCAAATACATTGATGGAAACGACACTCAATAACAATAAACAGATACGCAACATAAGGATTCTCGCTGACACTTTCATGGTTTATCCATCGGCAGTATAGCGTATTTCTTGAGTAGAAACTGTTACAAGCGTTAATTAGGCTCATTAAAAAGGCCGCTTATCGCGGCCTCTTTAGTTTACTTGAACGGACTAACCAAAATCATGGTTTCATTTCTGTCCGGCCCAGTAGAGATAATATCAATAGGCGTCTCTAATAACTCTTCAAGACGTTTGATATAGTTCATTGCCGCGGTAGGCAACTGCTCGATTGATGTAGCACCAAAAGTGTTTTCACTCCAACCAGGCATAGTTTCGTATATTGGCGTAACTAAATCATAACCTTCTGCAGCCAAAGGAGTTACCTTAGAAACTGTTCCATCAGGATATTGATAGCCAACACAGATTTTAACTTCTTTTAGACCGTCTAAAACGTCTAATTTAGTTAAACAAAAACCACTAACGCTATTGATTTGAACCGCACGGCGCATGGCCACTGCATCCAACCAACCTGGACGACGTTTACGACCAGTCGTTGCACCAAACTCTTGGCCTTTCTCACCAATATAATCGCCAATTTCGTTGGCTAATTCTGTTGGGAATGGACCAGCACCGACGCGAGTCGTGTAAGCTTTCATGATGCCTAAAACATAGTCTAAATGACGAGGACCAAAACCTGAACCTGTCGCTACACCGCCAGCTGTTGTGTTTGATGACGTCACGAATGGATAAGTACCGTGGTCGATATCCAATAATGTGCCTTGAGCGCCTTCAAATAGAATCGGCTCACCCGCTTTACGCGCAGCATCAAGCATTTCACTGACATCAGTACACATGCTTTTCAGATAATCAGCAATCGCTAATGCATCATCAAGTGTTTGCTGATAATCAACAGCTTCAACTTTGTAATACTCAGTTAGCATGAAGTTATGATATTTCATCACTTCTTTTAACTTAGTTGCGAAAAGTTCTGCATTAAACAAATCACCGATGCGTAAACCGCGACGAGAAACTTTGTCTTCATATGCAGGACCAATACCACGTCCAGTTGTACCAATGGCTTGATTACCGCGCGCTTTCTCGCGAGCAATATCCAATGCACAATGGAACGGAAGGATAAGCGGACATGCTTCAGAAATTAATAAACGCTCTTCTACAGGTACGCCACGTCCTTTGAGCATGTTGATTTCTTTCATCAACGCATCAGGAGCAACAACCACACCATTACCGATAATGCATTTTACGTTATCACGTAAAATCCCAGACGGAATAAGATGAAGAACGGTTTTTTCACCATCAATTACCAAAGTGTGACCAGCATTATGGCCGCCTTGGTAACGAACTACGTATTTTGCCTGTTCTGTTAAAAGGTCGACAATCTTACCTTTGCCTTCGTCACCCCATTGAGTGCCGAGTACGACTACATTTTTGCCCATTATTAGCTGCAACGTCTTGTGGTATAAAATAGAATTTTAACAGGTTTTAGGGGGTTATAGGCAAGTATTTTATTGAAAAATGATCAATAAAACGGCTCCTGTTGTTACTAAGCAGCCACCTAAGCGTCTGAGAACATTTTGCTTTTGTGTCGAAAGCTCTAATAAATATTTTTGCCACTTGTTAGGAAAAAGTAATGGACCTAGCCCTTCAAGGATTAAAACTAACCCAAATGCACTCATTAATAACGGTATATTCATGTTTTAGCCTCTCTTTTATTGAGCCTTATTATATTCAATATCTGCTTGATTAGCCTAAGAAGACGTTAAGCATGATTGGCAACTGCGTTTAATCTGCCTTATAAATACATTACCTTAATACGCCAAGTCCCCTGCTGTCTTAAATCAAAACGTTCAATCTAGTGAGCACTATTAGTAGTACATCTTTATTCAATGCATTTCGACCTTATAAGTCACAAGCTTGTAAACCTCATGCCTAATACCTAATGCCAAAAAAGTTAACCTGAACGGGAAATAAGCGCTGATATAAGAGATGAAACTAAGTAAGGTAAAATAACCACTTTCGGCCTATGTCATATCAAACTTGCCATTTGCTTTTACGGGTAAGGAGAAGTGACTTATTCCAGGCTAGGTTAATATCCAGTTTATTAAGAGCTGAACTCGCAGGACAAAAGAGCGCTTGATGGCTGCTGATGAATAAAATTGCTGCAGTGTAAAGTGATAAAATTTAGGCAATAAAAAACCCAGCATAAGCTGGGTTTTTTGAATCCAAAAAACGAATTAACGCTTAGAGAATTGTGGCTTACGACGTGCTTTACGTAGACCAACTTTCTTACGTTCAACTTTACGAGCATCACGGGTAACAAAACCAGCGGTACGTAGAGTAGGACGTAAAGCTTCGTCTAGTTGCAATAGTGCACGGGTAATACCGTGACGAATTGCACCAGCTTGGCCAGTAGTACCACCGCCCTTAACTGTTACATAGATGTCTAATTTATCAGTCATTTCAACTAATTCTAATGGTTGACGAACAACCATACGAGCAGTTTCACGACCAAAATAAACATCCAAAGGACGTTGGTTTACAACGATATTGCCACTACCTGCTTTAGCGAAAACGCGAGCTGTAGATGTTTTGCGACGGCCAGTGCCGTAGTACTGAGTTGCAGACATTTGCTTACTCCTCCCGTTTAGATATCAAGAACTTGTGGTTGTTGTGCAGCGTGGTTATGTTCTGTGCCAGCATAAACTTTAAGTTTACGGAACATGGCACGGCCCAAAGGACCTTTTGGTAACATACCCTTAACTGCTTTCTCGATGATCATTTCAGGCTTATGAGCTTGAAGCTTCTCAAAGCTGATTTGCTTAATGCCACCAATGAAGCCTGAATGAGAGTAGTAGATCTTACCGGCTGCTTTATTACCAGTTACAGTCACTTTTTCAGCATTGATAACGATGATGTAATCACCGGTGTCAACGTGTGGAGTGTATTCTGGCTTATGCTTGCCACGTAAGCGAGTTGCGATTTCAGTTGCGATACGGCCTAAAGTTTTGCCTTCAGCGTCAACAACAAACCAGTCACGAGTTACAGTTTCTGGTGTAGCAGTAAAAGTCTTCATTATTACAAAAACCCAAAGTTAATTTTCTGTCTCACATGCCGACTGCAGGTTGCAATCAACACAAAATTACCGATTCTTGCCCCTTCGAACATGAATATTGGCTTACAACTTCCGCCCAAATTGGCGGATTAACGCGGGCAGGTCGCAGATTATACGCAAAGCCACAGCAAAGATCACCTGATTTCTGATAATATTTTAAATAAACTGCTCTATTTCGGCTGAATAATTAACCGCCTGCTTTTTTTAAAAATCTCACGGCTAGCCTATGGTAAATGTTCCAGCGCCAGATACTCTCTCGATTGCATTTCAATCAGTCTTGAGCGACAACGTCTGAACTCAAACGTTAACTGGCCATCGGTATAAATCTGCTCTAATTCCACTTGCGCAGAAATAATCAATTTCACATTTCGCTCGTAAAACTCATCAACCATGGCTAAAAAGCGTCTGGCAATATCATCACCAGTTTGCTGTGAACCCATTTGCTCTAATCCACTCAATAACACAGTATGATAAAGGCATGCCATTTCCATGTAATCTCGCTGTGAACGAGGGCCATCGCAGAGATCACGAAAATTAATTAACAGTACACCTTGTGACTGTTGACGAATGCGAATGGCACGGCCATCAATTTCTATCGGTGCAGTAAGTCTTTCTGATTCGGTCGCGAGTTGATCAAAGTAATGCAACAAGTTGATGTCTGCTTGTTCATCGAGTGGATGATGATAAATCTCAGCCTGCTCTAAGGTGCGAAGACGGTAATCGATACCTGAATCGACATTGAGAATTTCACATTGTTGATTAATCAACGCAATCGCAGGTAAAAAACGCGCTCGCTGTAAACCGTTTTTATATAATTCATCGGGGATGATGTTTGAGGTAGCAACGAGTGCAACCCCTTCTTTGAACAATGCTTGAAATAGAGTCCCCAATAACATGGCATCGGTAATATCAGAGACAAAAAACTCATCAAAACAAATAATTTTATATTGCGACGCCATCTTCTTGGCTATAGACAATAGCGGATCTTGTACACCTTTTAACTCGCCTAAGTCATGATGGATTTGATGCATAAACCGATGAAAATGAGCTCGTAATTTTTGCTCAATAGGCAATGAGTCAAAAAAAGTATCCATTAAATAGGTTTTACCGCGACCAACGCCGCCCCATAAATACAAGCCTTTTACCGCTGCAGGTGTTGATTTAACCCCAACGGCAGCAAACAATTTATTAATACCAGATATCGGTTTAGCCGCGACCATTAATTCATCGTAAACGCGTTGTAATGATTTTACCGCTTTTTCTTGTGCGGCATCATGTGAAAAATCTTCTCGGGTAAGGTCTTGCTGATAATGCTGCCAAGGGGTTAACTGCGACACGATTACGACTCTCTTACATCAAATAATTGCTGCGAATAATAACATTAAACAACAAGTACGAGTAATGGCTTCAAAGGATCAAATTAACCTTTGTTAATAAAAATGCAACTAACCAGATGAGCACTACTCTGATTGATTATCGTCAACTGACTTATTTTTTACTTACTTGTTATTGCAAACGAACTGATTAGCTCACCATTTCAAAACGGGCTCGCAACAGCACTAATATAAATGATTAACGATATTTAACTTTAAAATAATGCCCTCAAGCCACATATTTTATGTCATCAAACCACATATTTTAATGTCATAAAGCTTGAATGCATACAGGAGCTATCCATAGATGAAAACCAAATTAAGTTTACTTTCTGCTGCGTTATTAACGGCATCGTTAGCCATAGCACCAACACTATCGCTCGCTGCCATTCCACAAGCGGTTGACGGCCAAGCTATTCCTAGTTTAGCGCCAATGCTAGAACGCACTACACCTGCGGTGGTATCAGTAGCAGTATCTGGTACTCAAGTATCAAAACAACGCGTCCCTGATGTATTTCGCTACTTCTTTGGTCCAAACGCTCCACAAGAACAAGTTCAAGAACGTCCTTTTAGAGGGTTAGGTTCAGGGGTCATTATCGATGCTGATAAAGGCTATATCATTACTAATAACCACGTTATTAACGGTGCAGACGATATTAAAGTCGGTTTACATGATGGTCGCGAAGTCACGGCTAAACTCATTGGCGCAGATAAAGAGTCTGATATTGCCCTGCTGCAAATTGAAGCGAAAAACTTAGTCGCGATTAAGCAAACTGATTCTGACGACATCCGCGTTGGTGATTTTGCAGTTGCCATCGGTAACCCATTTGGGCTTGGACAAACTGTAACGTCAGGAATAGTCAGCGCACTCGGCCGCAGTGGTTTAGGCATTGAAATGCTAGAAAACTTTATCCAAACTGATGCCGCGATAAATAGTGGTAACTCTGGCGGTGCATTAGTTAACTTAAAAGGTGAACTCATCGGTATTAATACCGCGATTGTCGCCCCAAATGGCGGTAACGTTGGTATTGGTTTCGCTATCCCAGCCAATATGGTTAACAACCTTGTTGAACAGATTATTGAGCACGGTGAAGTACGACGCGGCGTATTAGGGGTATCAGGTCGCGATCTTGATAATGAACTTGCCAAAGCGTTTGGTTTAGATACCCAGCACGGCGGTTTCGTTAATGAAGTGATGCCAAAAAGTGCTGCTGATAAAGCAGGATTAAAAGCGGGTGATATTATTGTCAGCCTCAATGGGCGGAGTATTAAAACCTTCCAGGAATTACGCGCAAAAGTAGCCACTATGGGTGCTGGTGCCGAGGTTGAATTCGGAATTATTCGTGACGGCGATACGAAGAAGATTAAAGCGACACTAGGTGAAGCAGACAAAGTTGAGGCTGAAGCCGGTAGCGTACATCCTATGTTACAAGGCGCAACACTTGAGGACAGTAAAAAAGGTATTGAGATCACTGATATTGCTCAAGGTTCACCAGCAGCAATGAGTGGCTTAGTCAAAGGTGACTTAATTGTGGGGCTTAATCGCAGTAAAGTGACCAGCCTTAAAGCATTAAAAGAAATGCTAAAAGACAATAAAAACTCTGTGGCACTGAAGATATTACGTGACAATAACTTACTCTACCTTGTTTTACGCTAATGCAGTTGACGCTAACATAGTTGACACTTAATTTACCTCATCACAGCTATAAGAATCATCAGGTTATAGTCTGTGATACCCGTTCAAGAATGAAGCATCGGCCAACTTTTGGTCGGTGCTTATTTATTTGAGCTATGTTAATATAACAGCCATTTTTTTTAACAATTATTCAAGCCATGAACCTAAAAGACACTTGCATCTATATAACTAAAGCTGTGGTATTTGGTCTAATTATGGCTGCTGTTTTTTTAGCCATAACAGCGTTAATGCAAAATTCCTCATTCAACAATAGCCTCACAAATGTCAGCAATAGTGGCTCAGAATTATCTTTCGCTAAAGCCGTTCGTCGAGCCGCACCTGCAGTAGCCAATATTTATAGCCTTAGCATTGATCAACGTAATCCGCTCAATTCAAGCTCACTTCAAGGCCTTGGCTCTGGCGTGATAATGAGTAAAGAAGGCTATGTGCTCACAAATTATCATGTGATAAAAAAAGCCGACGAGATTGTTATTGCGCTACAAGATGGGCGTAAATTTACTGCTGAAGTAGTTGGTTCTGATCAAGAGACAGATTTAGCAGTACTTAAAATTGAAGGCGATAATTTACCTATAGTACCGATTAATCTCGATAAACTAGCCCAAGTAGGCGATGTGGTGCTAGCCATTGGTAATCCATACAATATTGGCCAAACAATTACTCAGGGAATTATTAGTGCAACAGGACGTAATGGCTTAAGTTCAGGTTACCTCGACTTTTTGCAAACAGACGCAGCCATTAATGCTGGTAACTCAGGCGGAGCACTAATCGATACCGGCGGTGAATTAATCGGTATCAATACCGCGGCATTCCAAGTGGGTAATGATAGTGGCGGTAATGGGATTAGTTTCGCTATCCCCATTAAGTTAGCCCACAGCATTATGGATAAATTGATTAAACATGGCCGAGTTATCCGTGGTGCCTTAGGTATTTCAGGTGAACCACTTAATCCGGTAATGGCACAGATACTCAACCTACCCGATTTAAAAGGTGTGTTAGTGACGGGTATCGATCCTGACGGACCAGCGGCTCGTGCACGCTTAACGCCAAGAGATGTCATTACCCAATATAATGATGAAGATGTCCCGGGAGTTGAAATGTTGATGGACAGAATTGCAGAGACCCCCCCAGGAACTAAAGTCAACATGACCATTATACGTGAGGGTAAGCGTCAAATACTGCCAGTCATTATTGCAGAAAAAGCCACAGCGCCTGAGTAAGACCTATTACTAATTAAATCAACGTTATAAAAAAGCCATTCATTTGAATGGCTTTTTTATGAGGTATTTTCTGCTCAGCGAGATAAACCTAAGAGTTCTTCACGCGAACAACTTCAGCACCTAAACCTTGAAACTTGGCTTCAATATGCTCGTAACCACGGTCAAGGTGATATATACGATCGACTGTAGTTAAGCCATCAGCCATTAAGCCTGCAATCACTAAGCTGGCAGAGGCGCGTAAATCTGTCGCCATCACTTGGGCACCGTTTAAACGCTCAGTACCATGGATGATACAAGTATTACCTTCTTGCTCTATATCTGCGCCCATGCGGCTTAATTCAGGAACGTGCATGAAGCGATTCTCAAAGATAGTCTCAGTAACACGACCTGTGCCTTGAGCAAGTGCATTCAACACACAAAATTGCGCTTGCATATCGGTTGGAAACGCAGGATAAGGTGCGGTTTTAATATTAACAGACTTTGGACGTTGGCCTTTCATGTCAAGCTCAATCCAATCTTCGCCAGTTGTGATCTCAGCACCGGCATCTTCAAGCTTAGATAATACCGCTTCTAAGGTTTTAGGATCGGCTGATACACAACGAATCTTACCGCGAGTAACGGCTGCGGCAACCAAGAATGAACCGGTTTCGATACGATCTGGCATGACGCGGTATTCACAACCCGATAGACGTTCCACACCTTCAATCGTCAACGTGGCAGAACCAACACCAGTGATTTTTGCTCCCATGGCAATTAAGCAATGAGCTAAGTCAGTCACTTCAGGTTCACGGGCCGCATTTTCAATGACTGTCGTGCCATCAGCTAATGCTGCAGCCATCAGCAAGTTTTCTGTTGCGCCGACACTGACCATATCCATAAAGATATGAGCGCCTTTTAAACGGCCATCAACACGCGCTTTAATGTAGCCTTCCTTGACTTCAATTTTGGCACCCATTAACTCTAAGCCATGTAAATGCAGGTTCACCGGACGAGCACCAATGGCACAACCGCCAGGTAAAGAAACATCTGCAGTACCATAACGGGCAAGCAGCGGGCCTAAAATAAGAATCGATGCACGCATTGTTTTGACTAAATCATAAGGCGCGCAATATTCATTTAAGTTAGAGGTAGAAATACGAATGCGGCTACCGCCGAGGTCTTCAACTTCGGCACCTAAACAACGTAATAATTCACAACTGGTGATCACGTCGCGTAAGTTGGGAACATTTGAGACAATAAAATCTGTTTCGGCTAATACGCCAGCCATTAAAATGGGGAGTGCCGCATTTTTTGCACCAGAGATCACGACTTCACCAGCTAAAGGCTTGCTGGCTTTAATAGTTAATTTATCCACTGTGAATCTCTGTTGTTACATATTGAAAAGTTTTTCACGCTTCCACTGAGTCGGCGTAAAAGTTTTAATTGTTAACGCATGCAATTCACCAC
The DNA here is from genome assembly GCF_014163845.1 of Shewanella sp. SR43-4. NCBI lineage: Bacteria > Pseudomonadati > Pseudomonadota > Gammaproteobacteria > Alteromonadales > Shewanellaceae > Shewanella > Shewanella sp. SR43-4. The sequence goes on from NZ_JACJEB010000001.1 coordinate 201,257, forward strand.
TGGCAATCTGCTCAGCTAAAGGACTGTAAATTGCTTGCTGTTGTTTTACCCGGCTCATACCATCAAAACACTCACCTACGGCGACGACTTTGTAGTGACTGCCATCCGAGGTAACGTGCGCTTCAGTGAGCGACAACGCCTCAGTTAAAATTTGTTCTATAACATTGCATTCCATGGAATCAATTACCTTTACTATTCGTTTCTATTTTTGGCTGAAAAAAGCATCTAAATCATAAAGCTCAATCATTTTTTTGAGCTGTTCACTTGGATTAATCAACTGATGTATCACACTTGTTTCTTGGCTACTTGTCGCATGTAGTTTGATTAACGCTAATAACAGTGCAACACCCGCACTGTCGACGTATTCTAATGCTGATAAGTCTACCACTTGAGTTGATGCAGTAAACAATTCATGGCGTTTTGGCCACAATTGTTTTACTTCATCTTGGGTTAAGCGACCGCTGACGATGCAACGTTGATCTTGTTGATTAAAGGTAATCACGCAGCTGCAGCTTCTTTTGCTGGTTGGCGATCAATAGTCTGTTGGGTTTTATCATTCAGCATGGTAATCACCGCTTCAATACCTTGCTGGCGGATTAAATTAGAGATTTCAGACTGTTTCGAAGCCAATAAACTCACACCTTCTGCCACTAAATCGAACGCTTTCCACGTATCGTCTTTTAAACGACGCGCTTTAAATTGAATTTTAATCGGTGGACGACCTTGCTCAAGGATTTGAACATTCACTTCAACTATTTTTTCATTGCTGAAATCACTCGGCGGGTCAAAAGCCACTTTTTGATCAGTATATTCGGTTAATGCTTGTGCATAGGTTGCCACTAAATAACCTTCAAAGGCATCCACAAAACGATTACGTTGATCGACGGTCGTATCACTTAAATACTGCCCCATCACTTTATAAGCAGCATATTTATAATCGACGTAAGGCATAAGCTCTTCACGAACAATAACTTTTAAATGACTTAAATCATCATTAATTAAGGCTTTATCTGCTTTAAAACGATCAAAAGTCATATTGGCGACTTGTTTGATCATCTCATAAGGATCACGGGTATTGACCTCATCATTAGCAGCCATTGCACCTTGGCTGATAACCGCACTGCCTATTAGGCATAGCGCCATAACATGATTAAAAAATGTTTTCATAATTGGGATCCTATTTATCTTTAGATGACATGCTATATAAAAGCTGACCAATTAAATCTTCTAAAATCAATGCACCACGTGTGTCATGTACTTTATCGCCATCGGCAAGCATCGAAATATCATCGTCCATAAACCCAGGCGTTAAACCAATAAATTGCTCGCCAAGGAGTCCTGAAGTCAAAATAGCTAAGCTGCTTGTTTCCGGAAATTGATCAAAGCGCTTATCCATTGTTAATGTCACTATTGGCACCAACTTATGGGTATCGAGAGTAATATTGGTTACACGACCAACCACCACACCACCCACTTTTACTGGCGAACGTACTTTTAAGCCGCCAATATTATTAAATTCAGCGACCAAGTTATAAGTCTGGTCATTAGATTTGACTTGAACATTAGCAACATTGAATACTAAGATGCAAAAAGCCAACAAACCTGACAATAAAAACACGCCTACCAATAACTCTATTTTCCGTGTCAACATACTATTAAACCACTTAAATTAATCTAAACAATGAAAAAATCTTAATTTCCAAACATGATTGCCGTAAGCAAAAAGTCCAGCGCTAGAACAGCTAAGCTTGCCTGCACAACAGTTGAAGTTGTCGCACGGCTGATACCTTCTGGATTAGGTTGGACTTCATAACCTCTGTACAAGGCAATCCATGTCACCACCACACCAAAAATAGTACTTTTAATCAAACAATTAACTATGTCTTGTCGCCATTCAACCGATGCTTGAAGAATAGACCAAAATGCACCACTATCAATGCCTTTCCATTCTACACCGACTAAATGACCACCAAAAATACCGACTAAACTAAACATTAACGCTAGCAATGGCATGCTGATGACGCCTGCCCAAAAACGCGGTGCAATAATTTGTCTTAACGGATCTATCGCCATCATTTCTAGACTCGACAACTGCTCAGTCGATTTCATTAAGCCAATTTCAGCCGTTAAAGCAGAACCTGCTCGGCCAGCAAATAATAACGCGGCAACCACTGGCCCGAGTTCACGTAATAAGCTTAGTGCCACCATAGGACCTAAACTTTCTTCAGTACCAAACCCAACAAGAATATTGTATCCCTGTAGCGCTAATACCATGCCAATGAACAAGCCAGACACTAAAATGATCACCATGGAACGGACACCAAGCACATAAACTTGTCTAACCAGAAGTGGCATGCCTTTTTTAAAATTAGGCACACGTACAATCGCGCGCCATAACATAATGCCCGCTCGGCCATAGCCCAACACTATTTGCAGTGCATATTTGCCGATATCGGCAATATAATCAGTTGCGCCCACGAAGTAGCTCCTCTTGATAATCCTCTGCAGGATAATGGAATGGCACTGGGCCATCTGGCGCGCCTTGAATAAACTGAACTAGTTGTGGATTATCAGATTGACGTAATTGCTCTGGTGTACCATGAGCAATGACTTTTTTGTCTGCAATCACATAAACATAATCTGCTATACCCAATACTTCATCAACATCGTGAGACACAACCACCGAAGTGAGTTTTAATGAGTCCGACAACTCACGAATAAGTTTAACTAACATACCCATGGAAATGGGGTCTTGTCCTGCAAATGGCTCATCATACATCACCATTTCAGGTTCAAGTGCAATCGCCCGAGCTAATGCGGCTCTTCGCTGCATGCCACCAGATAACTCGTTTGGCATCATATATGCTGCGCCGCGAAGACCGACAGCTTGCAGCTTCATCAATACAATTGAACGGATAACATCTTCTGGAAGTCCAGAATGTTCTCTCAAGGCAAAGGCCACATTATCGAATACGTTGAGATCGGTAAATAATGCACCACTTTGAAATAGCATGCTCATGCGCTTTCGCAGTTGAAAAAGATCCTTACGCTTAAGCTGATGTATATCATGGCCATCGAACAATACTTGCCCGCTATCGGGAATTAGCTGCCCACCAATTAATTTTAATAGGGTCGTTTTACCAATACCACTAGGCCCCATGATTGCTGTTACTTTACCTTTGGGGATCGACAAAGAAATATCTTCATAGATAACGCGCGAACCATGACTAAAGGCCAAATGGTTAACTTCGACCAAAGGTTTATTATTCGATTTACTCATATCAGACATTGGCGTTGAGGAGATAACAGCCTTCCTTGCATTAAGTTTAAGCGCAAATTGTACTGTAATTGTCGATTAAGCGACAACTATATCCATATAAGCACATATGATTGTCAGTACAATTACTGGGCAATGCTTTCAATTTGATACAAATCCAGCGAAAATGCTCGTCAATTAATTACCACTATCGGAATCACATGCTAGTTAATATCCTAATGTTAGTCGTCGGCCTTGCAGTTTTAGTCTGGAGTGCGGATAGATTTGTTTATGGCGCTGCCGCATTTGCGCGTAATTTAGGCTTACCTCCCATGTTAATTGGACTCACTATTGTTGCGATGGGGAGTTCTGCTCCTGAAATGTTTGTTGCTGCCACAGCCTCAATGGATGGCATGCGTGACACCGCGATTGGTAACGTCCTAGGTTCTAACATAGCTAACATTACCTTAATTTTAGGATTAACCGCATTACTGGGTGCGATTAGCGTAGGCTCACAAACCTTAAAACGTGAAATACCTATTATGCTCGCAGCTACTGTATTTGCAGGCTTTACCTTGCATGATAATGTATTAACACGAGTAGAAGGTATCATGCTGCTTGTAACCCTTTTAGGGTTAATGGGATATTTTATTTGGCAAGCAACTCATGATAAAACCACCGACAGCTTAGATACTGAAATGGACTCTGAGATCCCTAAAGATGTACCAACCTTTCATGCTATCATTTGGCTTACAGTCGGTATTATATTACTCCCGCTATCAGCTGGTTGGATGGTTGATGGTGCCGTGGGTATTGCAAAGTTTTATGGTTTGTCCGATCTTGTCATCGGTTTAACCATTATTGCAGTAGGGACAAGCCTACCAGAATTAGCAGCCTGCATTGCTGGCGTGTTAAAAAAAGAACACGATCTTGTCATTGGTAATATCGTTGGATCGAACTTATTTAATATTCTTGCTGTGTTGGCATTGCCAGGGTTAATTTCCCCCGGGGAAATCGATACATCGGCCAGCGGCAGAGACTTCTACATGGTATTAGGCACCAGTGCAGCATTAGCCGTTTTAGTATTATCAAGTGGCGCTAAGCAACAACTGACTCGTTGGCATGGCACACTATTATTAATCACCTTTATTGCGTACCAAGTGATTGTATTTCAGTCTCACTAGATTGGGGCATGAAGGTAAAGTATTCAGCTAAAAGAGAGAACCGTATGGTAAATCAAACTCAATTTCGTCAGTGGGGCCGTAAAGTCATTGATATTGAAAAGGCTGCCCTAGATAATTTATATCAATATGTAGACTCAGTTGAGTTTGGTCAAGCATGTGAACTCATCTTGCAGTGCAAAGGCAAAGTGATTGTTATGGGCATGGGGAAATCGGGGCATATTGGTAATAAAATATCCGCGACCTTTGCCAGCACAGGTACACCGGCATTTTTTGTTCATCCAGGTGAAGCAAGTCATGGTGATTTAGGCGCATTGGCTAAAAACGATATTGTGCTTGCCATTTCTAATTCAGGTGAATCGAGTGAAATACTGACATTAATGCCAGTAATACAGCGAATGGGCGTACCGGTTATCGCAGTAACAGGTAAACCAGACTCTAATATGGCGCGTTTATCTAAAATCCATTTGTGCATTGAAGTACAAGAAGAAGCATGCCCGTTAGGGTTGGCACCAACCTCGAGTACCACAGCAACTTTAGCAATGGGTGATGCATTAGCCATTGCCTTATTGCAAGCCAAAGGCTTTACTCGAGATGATTTTGCTTTGTCACACCCTGGTGGATCTCTGGGGCGAAAATTATTATTAAAAGTCGATGATGTTATGCATAAAGGCGATGATTTACCCATAGTGCATAATGATATTTGTATTACTGAAACGCTGTATGAAATATCCAAAAAAGGCCTTGGTATGACAGCTGTTGTCGACAGCGAAACAACACTGGTTGGTATTTTTACTGATGGCGATTTGCGCCGAGTTATCGACGCCGAAGTCAACCTTCGCACCACTCCGATAGCTCAGGTAATGACCCAGAATTGTGTCACCTGCCCTAGCGGTATTCTAGCGGCACAAGCACTGCAAATTATGGATGAGAAAAGTATTAACGGACTGATTGTAGTCAATGAAAAACATCAACCGATCGGGGCATTAAATATGCTCGATATGGTTAAAGCGGGAGTCATTTAATCATGTCAGAATCAACCACCAGCCACCAAGGATTTTACGGCCCTATCAGCAATGATATTTGGCAACGCGCTCAAAAAATCAAACTGTTAATCTGTGATGTCGATGGGGTATTTTCAGATGGCCGTATTTATCTCAGTAACGCTGGCGAAGAACTCAAAGCGTTTCATACTCGCGATGGTTATGGTGTTCGATCTATCCTGACAAGCGGAATGCACGTTGCCGTCATTACTGGCCGCAAATCAAAGATTGTCGAAACTCGCATGACCGCGTTAGGTATTAAACATATTTATCAAGGTATTGATAACAAGTTTGAGCCATTTGAACAACTCCTATCACTGTATAATGTCAGCGCAGACGAAGTCGCTTATATTGGCGATGATATGGTAGATCTCCCAGTTATGAAAGCAGTTGGTCTTGCCGTGTGTGTCGGTGACGGGCACCCATTTGTTAAGCAACATTGCCATATGACCACCTCTCTTAATGGTGGCCATGGCGCGTTACGAGAACTCACTGATTTACTGCTTTTAAGCCAAGATAAATTTGCCAGTGCTCATGGTATGAGTATATGAATAGAATCACTCTAGGTATTGTGGCTTTTTTTGGACTTGCTTTTTTCCTCTACTGGCAAGCGCAAATAAAACGCAGTGAAATGGATGCTGTGAAAGTTCGTGGTATTGAACGTCCAGACTTTGTAGCGGATAACCTACGCACCACAGAATTTAATAAACTCGGTTTAATTGCTAGTCGAGTCAGTGCCGAACACATGGAGCATTACGCCTCAAGTGACATTACTCACTTTACTAAACCTGTTTACCTCATTTACCCTGAAAACGGCCAAGCGCAATGGCAATTAAGCGCAGATAGAGGCCAATTGAATAAAAATACCAGCCAAGTCATATTAGAAAATAATGTTATTATTGATGCCATTAATATAGAAGAACCCCTGCAGTCACTCAGTACCCAAGCTGTTTCGGTGGATTTAACCACTATGATCGGCACCTCACAAGAGATGGTGTACATCAAAGGTAAAGGGTTTATTATTCAAGGTTTAGGTCTACATGCTGACTTGAATTCGCAAAAATTATCGCTACTCAGCCAGGTAGAAGGAACATATGAGCCACATTAATCGCCTCAACACTCACGCCAATGTTATGTTATTTGGCAGCATATTTTGCCTGCTGAGTTTACCTACCATAGCGAAACAAGGTGATCTTCAACAAGAGTTGAAAATTGCCTCAGTAAGCCAGTCTGCTGACATTAAAAATAACCAAATTGTTTTTAATGGTCCTGTTACCGTTACTCAAGGCACTATTAACATTAATGCTGATGAGTTACGGGCGTTTACTCCCGAAAACAGCACCAGTAAAAAACTCATCGCTATAGGCAACCCTGCAACGTTTTCACAAGAGTTAGACGACGGTCAAATTGGTACCGCCAGTGCCAACGAAATAAGCTATGATCTTGCTACCACTACACTGACATTGACAGGTAATGCCAAACTGGATCAATCTGGTAGCCAAGTAACCGGTAACCGTATTAAGTACAACATTAACGCTCAAGAGCTGATTGCTGAAAGTACTGGTACAGGGAAAGATCGCGTTATTACTATTATTCAACCTGAGAATTTCCAAGACGAGACTGCACCAAAGCAAAAGCTCCCTGAAATTCCTGTTAAAAAGCAGATCAAACCATGACCCAAATAACCCTAACGGCTGAAAATCTAGCTAAAAGCTATAAAACTCGTCAGGTTGTTAAAGATGTGAGTTTAACCGTTAAAACAGGCCAAATTGTTGGTCTTTTAGGCCCCAATGGTGCAGGTAAAACAACCACGTTTTATATGGTTGTCGGCTTAGTGCAAAGCGATAAAGGTCGGATCTTAATTGATGATGACGACTTAACCGCCGACCCAATGCATCTTAGAGCTCGCAAAGGGATTGGTTACTTGCCGCAAGAAGCCAGTATTTTTCGCAAACTGACCGTATACGACAATATTATGGCCGTATTGCAGACTCGCAAAGAACTCACTACCGACCAACGGATTGAGCAGGTAGAGCATTTATTAGAAGAATTCCATATCACTCATATTCGCGACAGCCAAGGCATGTCGTTGTCTGGTGGGGAACGTCGTCGAGTAGAGATAGCGCGCGCGCTGGCCGCTAATCCTAAATTTATTTTGCTCGATGAGCCTTTTGCGGGGGTTGACCCTATTTCTGTCATCGACATAAAAAAAATCATTCAACAGCTTAAAAACCGCGGCTTAGGGGTATTAATTACCGATCATAACGTACGTGAAACCTTAGACGTCTGTGAGCGCGCTTATATTGTCAGCCAGGGCAATTTAATTGCCGAAGGCACACCTGATGAGATATTGAGTAATCAACAAGTTCGGGCTGTGTACTTAGGTGAACAATTCAAGCTATAGTTACTTTACTGGCCTTTTAGTCTATCTAACTCATTTCATTGAACGATATCTAAATAGCGTTAAATGTCATTGATGTATGTGACAATCGATTACAGTTTTCGAGATTGTCATTTTTATGGAAATCATCTAGGGATAAGCGGTAAATGAAAGCGTCACTCCAACTCAAAATGGGTCAACACTTAACCATGACCCCTCAATTGCAGCAAGCGATCCGCTTACTGCAATTATCGTCATTGGAGCTACAGCAAGAAATCCAACAAGCATTGGACTCAAACCCATTGCTTGAAATAGAAGATGAGTTTTCTCAAGCAAAAGACTCAGTAAAAGAAAGTCGCGACCAATCGGACACCGACTTTAGTGACAACAGCGTGGTCAATATAGAAAAAGACACCTCAACAGTCGACACAGCAGAATCCATGACCAAAGAAACCATGGACGATTTAGCTATGGATACCACATGGGATGAAGTGTACACCGCCTCACCAATGTCAGGTTCAGGCAGCGCTAGCATGCGCGATGATGATATGCCATTCCAAGGTGAAACGACTGAAGGCTTATATGAGCATTTAGAGTGGCAAAAAAATCTCACACCATTTTCTGACACAGATCGAGCGATTGCTACCGCGATCATTGATGCCATTGATGAACGCGGTTACTTAACCCAAAGCACTGAAGATATTCTCGAAGCCATGGGTGATGAAAGTGTCGAACTAGATGAAGTTGAAGCGGTATTAAAACGTATTCAACACTTTGATCCCGTTGGTGTTGCCGCACGAGATTTAAGCGAATGTTTATTCATTCAATTAGCCCAATATGCCGACACAACCCCACATATAGACAATGCCCGTCTGCTCATTAAAGACTATTTAGATTTAATTGCTGGGCGCGATTTTAGATTATTGATGCGCAAAACCAAGCTCAAAGAAAACGAGTTGCGTGACGCGATCACCTTAATCCAGTCACTTAACCCTCGCCCGGGCTTGTTAGTCACCGCTATTGATGACGAATATGTTATTCCTGATGTAACCGTACTAAAGAAGAATGGCCGTTGGGTTGTAGAGTTAAACCCAGACAATATGCCTAAAATTGGCGTTAATCAACAATATGCAGCCATGGCTAGAAGCAGTAAAAACTCTGCCGATAGCCAATTTATTCGCGGTCATTTACAAGAAGCTAAATGGTTCATCAAGAGTATCGAAAGCCGCAATGAGACCTTATTGAAAGTCGCCAATTGTATTGTGCAATTTCAGCAAGGTTTCTTTGAATATGGTGAAGAAGCCATGAAACCTATGGTACTCAATGATATTGCTGAAGCAGTAGAAATGCATGAATCGACTATTTCACGGGTTACCACTCAAAAATATATGCACACACCACGTGGGCTATTTGAATTAAAGTACTTTTTCTCTAGCCATGTCAGCACCGACGATGGCGGAGAATGCTCATCTACCGCTATTCGTGCTTTTATCAAAAAACTGGTTGCAGCAGAAAACCAGCAAAAGCCATTAAGTGACAGCAAAATGGCCCAACTGCTGGCAGATCAGGGGATCAACGTTGCGCGTCGTACGATTGCAAAATATCGCGAAGCGATGCTCATTCCGCCCTCAAACCAACGTAAGAGTTTATAACCTACAAAGCAACGGAGGATTTTTATGCTTATCAATATGACAGGTAGAAATATCGACATTACCGAATCTTTACGTGAATACGTTCAAGGTAAATTTTCAAAGCTTGAACGACACTTCGATCAGATCAATAATGTACACGTTGTGCTCAATGTAGAAAAATTACAACAAAAAGCAGAAGCTAAAATCAACCTTAATGGTGCAGAGATTTTTGCCATGTCAGAAAGCACTGATATGTATGCTGCAATAGACGCCCTGATCGATAAACTCGACCGTCAGGTAATTAAACACAAAGAGAAGTATACAAAACACTAACGATGGAACTTTGTACCATTCTGCAGCCGGAATGCACTACCTGTGCCACACCGGGCAGTAAGAAAAAAGTACTGGAACTCATCAGCAATTTAGTCGCTGCCCAGTACCCACCCCTATCTTCGCAAGAGGTTTTTGAAAGCCTATTAGCGAGAGAGAAAATGGGTAGCACAGGTATAGGAAATGGCATTGCGATACCTCATGGTAGATTAACGGCCATAGAACATCCGATCGCAATATTTATTAAATGTGAAGAAGCCATTGCCTTTGATGCAATCGATAAACAGCCCGTGGATATTTTATTTGCTTTGTTAGTACCTGCAGATCAGTGCCAACAGCATTTAAGCACGCTATCAAGCGTGGCTCAAAAATTAAGCGATAAGCAAATATTGAAACAGCTTCGTAAAACTCACGACTCAACAGAACTTTATCGGGTTATTACTGCATGAAACTTGTCATAGTATCGGGACGTTCAGGCTCAGGAAAATCTGTTGCTCTAAGAGTATTAGAAGATCTAGGGTATTATTGTGTTGATAATTTGCCTTTACCACTGATTGGCATATTACTGGCTCAGCTCAAAGGTAATAATGATCTAGTGGCAATTAGTGTTGATGTACGCAACATTGCCGAGCAAGGTAAAGTCCTTCAAGATCAACTTGCCTTACTTGAACATGACACTGAAATTATTAGCTTCTTTTTGAATTCTAATGATAAAGTGCTACTCAAACGCTATAGCGAAACGCGTCGATTACACCCGTTATCTAAAAATCATATTTCACTGCAAGAAGCGATCATATTAGAAGGCCGTTTACTTGAGCCTATCGCAAAAATTGTTGATCATTATATTGACACCTCTGCCCTGAATATTTACGAATTAAGCGACCAAGTCAGGCAAATATTGTTAGGTAGTGTCGATAAAGAGTTAGTGATTAACTTTGAGTCTTTTGGCTTTAAGCACGGTATGCCAACAGAAGCTGACTTTATGTTTGATGTGCGCTTTTTACCTAATCCGCACTGGGAAATAGCACTACGACCACTCACAGGTTTAGACGAACCGGTACAAGAGTTTTTAGGTCGGCAACCTCTAGTGAATAAGTTTATCTGGCAAATTGAAAACTTATTTGAAACCTGGATGCCGCATTTAGAACGTAATAACCGCAGCTATCTGACTATCGCCATTGGTTGCACCGGTGGCCAACATCGCTCGGTATATATAGCCGATCAATTAGCAAAAAGGTTTAGACATGGCAGTAAACATACAGTTAATGCTCGCCACAGAGAATTAAATTTAACTGATACTGACAGCTAACTGAGCATAGGATCGCGCCAATGATCAAACTTGAACGCCAAGTAACCATTTCAAATAAATTAGGGTTACATGCTCGAGCTGCAACAAAACTTGCTGTTTTAGCGGGTGATTTTGATGCCAGTATCACGTTAACTCAAGGCGATAAAAACGCCAGTGCAGCAAGTGTACTTGGGTTATTAATGCTTGAAAGTGGCATAGGTAAAATGATCACAGTAACAGCCCAAGGCCCAGATGCTGAAGTGGCATTAAATGCCGTATGTGATCTGATTAATGCTAAATTTGATGAGTCTTGCTAAATTATTTAGTGATACTTTCACTAATTACTGATCGTTAAGCCATCATCACTTATTTATTTCCATCTTTAAATGAAGTCGTCATACTAACCAAACTGCCACGATATTGCTGTTCGAAGGTTAACGATCAGTTCCTCGATAATATTAGCCTTTATATTGAAAACGCGCGGCGGATCCCCAGCTGATTAAGTATTCGTTCTCCTAAGAGATATTAGCGTTGTAGCCAATTTCAATCACGGTTCTCGCTTGACCAAACACCGATGTAATCGGACGTTAATTTTTGTGTAAAGCAACATCAGCAGTTCAGACTTTCGTTCGGCGCAAGTCACTCAACGATTTTATTGCTGCATTTCATTTCTTGCCCGCAGATAACAATTCTTGCATCAATATGCCAAACAGAGAAACTGAAACTGCCCAAAATCATTACATACAGAATCATATTCGTATGACAAATAGGAAGTTGATATATGGGTAAAGAGTACCTAGATAATGAAATAACAGAACAACGACTCAATCAACTCGCTCAAGCGTTAGACAGTGGATTGTTTGTTCATGCTCGCAATATGTTACATGCAATGTCACCCAACGATGTCGCCCTCATTCTCGAATCATCACCACCAAAAAATCGACAAGTCTTATGGCAATTAATTGATCAACAATATGCTGGTGAGATCCTGGATGAATTAGGTGAAGAACTGAAAGATTCGCTCATCAGCAGCATGACACCAGAGAAACTCGCCCAGGCCACGATAGGAATGGACACCGATGATCTTGCTTATATTCTTCGCAGCTTGCCCGATGCGGTTTATAAGAAAGTACTCAAGTCAATGCGAAGCCAAGACAGAGATAGAGTAGAACAAGCACTGCGCTACCCGGATGATACTGCCGGCAGCATAATGAACACAGATACGGTTACCCTAAGACCCGATGTTAATATCGAAGTAGTGTTACGCTATTTACGTCAACGCGGTAATTTACCAGATACCACTGATACATTATATGTTGTCGATCGCCATGACCATGTTTTAGGTGGCGTCAGATTAGTCGACTTACTCACATGCGATCCGAGCGTCACAGTTCGCAGCATTATGGACACCGAACTAGAAAGTATTCCGGTTGAGATGTCTGATAAAGATGTTGCGCAAAAATTTGAACGACTCGATTGGATATCTGCCCCAGTCGTAGACAGCCAAGCAAAATTACTAGGACGAATAACCATTGATGACGTTATCGATGTGATCCGTGAAGATGCCGAGCATTCCATGATGGGGATGGCAGGCATGGATGATGATGAAGATACCTTCGGCCCAGTGCTTAAAAGTACTCTGAGACGCTCTCTATGGCTAACCATCAATCTATTTGCAGCATTACTAGCATCATCTGTCAGTAATATGTTTGAAGGCACCTTAGAGCAATTTGCTACCATCGCAATTTTAATGACCATTGTGCCAAGCATGGGCGGCGTTGCCGGTAATCAAACCTTAGCGCTGGTGATCCGCGGTATTGCACTTGGTCATATTGGCCAAAGTAATTCACGTTGGTTAATAGGCAAAGAACTCGGCATTGGATTATTAAACGGCATTATGTGGTCTGTGTTGGTCTTTTTTGCTGTGTGGCTGTGGAAAGACGACATTGCGTTAGGCGGATTAATTGGCAGTGCTATGCTAATTAACATGACAGTTGCCGGCTTTGCTGGTGCCACTATTCCAATCATGCTCAAAAAGCTCAATATCGACCCAGCTCTTGCTGGAGGAATGGTATTAACCACAGTCACTGATGTGGTTGGTCTATTTGCATTTTTAGGCTTAGCGACGCTGTATTTAATGCACTAGAGTATTGCTCTTATCTCTTAACCCGAGTTGGGTTAAATAATATGCCGTCTATAAAACTGTCTACTTTAGGACTCTTTTATGGGCGGCGGACTCTCAAATGGTCACGCTAGCCACAGATTGTCAGTCTGTTAACTCAGCACTCACCTCCCCCTTCTGATCATGTTCAAATCATCCATGTAAATATTAAATTCAATATAACGCCATCTTTATTTTGTCATTGAGGTCACCTTTTTCTGCCATATTTGTCATCTAAACTGCGACCTAGCGATAAGTTTGATAGCGATTCATCTGCAGAACTTATTCACCAAGTTAGTGCAATTGCACCAAACTAATCTGTCGGTAAAAAGTACCTAGGTTAAAGGTTTTAAATAAGACACTGATAAATAACAGATAAAAATATTTATCAAAGTTGGCACAAGCTTTCCATATAAGAACACATACCCACTAAGTGATAGTGTGATTTTACAAGTAGTCCTTGGTAGATGTAGGAGATAGCAATGAATAAAATAACCGGAAGTCGTAGCATTAAGTCAATAAATGTCATGGTAAATAATATCATTTCACAATGCCGCCAGAACATTTTTTTCTTAGCACATCTCGGTTGTAGCCAGTGGGATGAAGTGGAAACTCGCTCTAGTAAACATAAGTAAATTGGCAGGAGATTATTTCATGAATATGTCAAATACGAGACAGTACCCAGTGGACTTACAAAAAGAAGTGATTAATGAAGTCAAAAATAATCAAAGATTATTATCTGACGTAGCAAAACAATATGGTGTATCGGCAAAAACCGTATACCAGTGGGTCAGAAGTAACCAAGTTCGCCAGACAGAAAGTAAGGGCGCAATCGTATCAGAAATAGCCTATTTGCAACAAAAGATTGCCCAGTTAAATCAGCAACTACATGCTATAGCAAGCTAAGGATCCATGTTTAAGAAAGTGTTGGAACGATCTTAAACAATAATTGAAATTCAGTTAACCGTTTTGGCAAGGATGTTTGACCATGCTAACAACTCGTCCCCCAGCAAGTTGTTAACACAGCAACAATCATTCTAATAATAAGCGCAAAATACTTGCATCCTTGCCGCTTTATTGTTTCACCGTTAGCCCTTAAGGACATTGGCTAACATTACAGTTAAGGCGTTATTGGGTCCCCAGACTCTATTATCCAATAACGTCATTTTTATCCAGGTTTTTAGCTTTCGCCATTGACGGCGCTTCTGCAACCATTAGCAGAGCTAACGATCAA